>CAZMJQ010000249.1:0-3173 GCA_964566475.1 uncultured Propylenella sp.
CGGCGCTGGCGTCACCGCAAAACACTCCCAAGCAGGCCGCTGCAAGGAGCCAGCGGGCGTACCAGCGCCGGAGTGCCAGTGCGGCATTTCTTCCTTCCCGGTAAATCATCCGCTTTCTCCACGCTGGACAACGCAAGCCCGCAATCTCGCTCTTCCGCTGGCCGGTCAGCAACAAGAGGCGATAGAGCGCCCCGTAGGGATAACCGATTCGCTCTGTCGCCCGCCACAAGGCCGCAATCTCCAGGTCACCCAGGACGCGCTGGCGCGGCTCTTTAGCCCCGACAAGCTGTCCCGGCTTCAGGCGGTCGCAGGGCGATACCTCCAGCCCGTAGATGCCTCGGTTGATGGCCCAGTTGAAGAAGGCGCGGACGTGTCCGAGCACGGCGTGCGCTTGATAGCGTGCGCCCCGATCGGCGATGGAATCGATCAGCCTCACGATGTCGCGCCGTGTGATCTCGGTCACCGGCCGCTTCCGCCAGCGCGGCAGAAGCTCGGTGTTGAACACCCGCTCCACGTCGCCGCACCGACGCTGGCCTTTCACATGCCGGGCGAGGTATTCGGCCGCGACCGCGCCGAGCGTCGTGTCCCGCTTCAGCATCTCGGCATCGCGGTCTCGCCGTTCCTCATCTCGCGGATCGATGCCCTTGCTTATCAGCTCAATCCAATGGCGCGCTTTCACCCTCCCCCTCTCCAGAGTGAGGGCGCCGACCTCACCGAGGGCGCGGCGCGTCGGATTGGTGCTGCCGGGATAGCGAGCCACGAAGACGAACGTCTTCTGCCCCTTGTACGTCACCCTCACGCCGAAGCCGGGAACAACCGCATCCATGACGTCCAGACGCTTGCCGGCGGGCGCCGGTTTCATCGCCTTGAGCATACGATCGGTGAGTACTGTTCTCGCCATGACTGACCCTCCGGGGCAACACCGGGGCAACAGAAAGCGACGTGCTCCTATGTTGCCCAATGGAGCGTTACGGTACAGGGCATGGTCGGAAATACAAGGAAAATCAGGCAGTTTGGCGTTTCTATGCACCAGTACGGAGCGCTACGGATCACGCCGAATAACTGGTTCAATCCCAGTACCGCCCACCATCGCTTCCCGATCCGTCAGCCGCCGCGCTCTGCCAAGACCGATCGATAAAGCGCCGCGTATTGCTGCGCCGGCCGCCGCCAGCCGACATCGGCCGCCATGCCGTTTGCCTGCATCTGCTGCCATGCCTTCGGCTGCAGCCACAGTCCGGCGGTGCGGCGGAGCGCATGCTCCAGAGGCTCGCGCGCCACGGGGGCGAACTGGACGCCCGTTGCGACACCCGCGGCCAGCGCCATCTCGTTGGCGTCGATCACCGTGTCCGCGAGGCCTCCCACCCGCGCCACCACCGGCACCGAGCCGTAGCGCAGCGCGCAGAGCTGCGTCAGGCCGCACGGCTCGAAGCGCGACGGCACGAGGAGCGCGTCCGACCCGCCCTGGATCAGGTGCGCCAGAGCCTCGTCGTAGCCGATGACCACTCCGACCCGCCCGGGCGCGCCCGCCGCGGCAGAACGGAACGCCTGCTCCAGCGCCGCGTCGCCCGAGCCAAGCACGACGAGATCGGCATCGAGCGCCAGCAGTTGCGGCAGGGCGGCAAGCAGGAGGTCGAGCCCCTTCTGCTCGCTCAGCCGGCTGATCACGCCGAAGAGCAGCCGCCCGCCCGACGCCGACAAGCCGAAGCGCGAGGCCAGCGCCTCCTTGTTGCGCCGCCGCCATTTCAAGCTCGTGCCGCTCGGCTTCGCATCGAGGTGCGGGTCTGTGGCGGGGTCCCAGACCGTCTCCTCGATGCCGTTGAGGATTCCGGAGAGCACGTCGGCGCGACCCCGGATGAGGCCGCCGAGACCCATGCCGCCCTCCGCCGTGGCGATCTCGGCAGCGTAGGTCGGAGAGACCGTGGTGATACGGTCGGCGAGCCCGAGGCCGGCCTTCAGGAAGCCGATGCCGCCGTAATATTCGACGCCTTCCACCGACAACGCCGAGGCCGGCAGCCCGAGGATCCCCAGCATGTCCGCGGGGAAGCGGCCCTGGAAGGCGAGGTTGTGCACCGTCATGACGGTGCCCGGCCGGCCTTTTCCCCAATAGTGCAGGTAGGCGGGCGCCAGCCCGGCCTGCCAGTCGTGCGCGTGGACGACGTGCGGCCGATAGCGCGGCAGCAGGCCCATGCCGATCTCCGCGGCCACCTTGGACAGCGCGCCGAAGCGCTCGGCGTTGTCGGGCCAGTCGCGGCCGCTGCCGTCGACGTACGGGTTGCCGGGCCGGTCGTAGAGATGCGGCGCGTCGAGCACCAGGAGATCGAGGTCTCCGACTGCGGCAGCGAGCAACCGTGCCTCCCCGCCGAAGAGCGCACCGAAACGATGCATCGGCTTAGCCCGCTCGAGCTTCGCGACGACGGCGGGGTAGCCGGGGACGAGCGTGCGCACCTTGACGCCGAGCGGCGCCAGCGCGCCGGGCAGCGCGCCCACGACGTCGGCGAGGCCGCCCGTCTTGACGAGCGGGAACACCTCCGAAGCGACGGAGAGGACGCGCACCGCCCGGCTCCGGCGCCTTAGAGCGCCAGGCGGTCGATCATGTGCTGCGTGATGAGGCAGATGCCACGCTCCGTGCGGCGGAAGCGCTGTGCGTCGCGCACCGGGTCCTCGCCGACCACCAGCCCTTCCGGTATGCGCACGCCCCGGTCCACCACGACATTGGAGAGGTGCGCGCCGCGGCCGACGTCGACATAGGGCATGATCACCGCGTTCTCGATGTTCGCATAGGAATGGACGTGCACACCGGTGAACAGCAGCGAGCGGCGGAGCCCCGATCCCGAGATGATGCAGCCGCCGGAGACGAGTGAGTCGACCGCCTTGCCCCTGCGGTCGTCGTCGTCGTGCACGAACTTCGCCGGCGGCGTGATCTCCGCGTAGGTCCAGATGGGCCAGCTCGTATCGTAGAGATCGAGCGCGGGGACGGGGGCGGTCAGGTCGATGTTCGCTTCCCAATAGGCATCGATCGTTCCGACGTCGCGCCAGTAGACCTCGCCCTCCTCGGAGGAGCGTACGCAGGACCGGGAGAAGTGGTGCGCGACCGCTTTGCCGTTCTTCACCAGGTGCGGGATGATGTCCTTGCCGAAGTCCCGGCCGGAGCTCGGGTCGGAGGCGTCGCGCCT
>CAZMJQ010000250.1:0-3280 GCA_964566475.1 uncultured Propylenella sp.
AGAAGACGGTCAGCAGCCCGTCGTTGACCCAGTGCCTGAGCGACATGGAGAAGCCGACATCGCCGAAGGCGAGCCCGAGCTCCTCCTCCCAGAATGTCTCGTAGAGCGGCGCCGCCGGCGAGTTGGTCCACAAAATCGCGATGATC
Source organism: uncultured Propylenella sp. (assembly GCA_964566475.1). Lineage (GTDB taxonomy): Bacteria > Pseudomonadota > Alphaproteobacteria > Rhizobiales > Afifellaceae > DASWJZ01. The sequence continues at coordinate 147 of CAZMJQ010000250.1, forward strand.
GTCGCAAGCAGCAGCAGCACGCCGGCCGACGGACCCCAGCTGGCGAACTCCAGCGCCGCCACCCGCACGCGGTGGCCGAGCGTGCCGAGCATGGCGTCGGAAAGCGAGCTCTCGTCCCACGGCCCGTCATAGCGGCGGCCGTTGATGAAGAAGGTTGGCGTGAACATCACGCCGCTCGCCCGCGCGCTGCGCTCGTCCGCCTTGACGCGCTCGCGCGCGTGAATCGCCGATTCTTCGGCGGCGCCGGGATTGTCGCGCGTCAGGTCGAGGGCTTCCGCGACTGCGACGAGGTCGTCCTCCGTCAGCGCCGGCGAGCGCGTCATCAGCTCGACGTGGGCGCGCCAGAAATGATCCGGATCGGTCGCATGCTCGGCCAGCTCCGCGGCGCGCCGCGCGATGTCGCTACCGGTCAGCGGGCGGTGCCGGAAGACGTAGCGAAGCCTGTCGCCGAAGCGGTCGCGGATGGCGGCGATCTGGTCGTTCGCCGCGCGGCAGTGCGGGCAGGCGTAGCTGCCGTACTCGACCAGCGTGAACTCGGCAGCCGCCGACCCGAGAGTGTGGTCGTAGGCTTCGTCGACGGGACGATCGAGCCGGCTTGTCAGCCCCGCGTCGGACATCTCCACTCCACCCTTCCCTGCGGGGAGGCAAGCAGACCATAGGGACGGTGCGCGGTCTTGTCTGCCGCCCACGGCGCAGGGCAGCCCATCTTCCTTATCAGGCCTGCCGCAGAGGCCGCTTCGAGGCTCCCGCAAAGGCAGCTTCTGCTCGGGGCTACGTAGAGGCCGTGGAGAAGGTCGCCGCCACTCGTCGGCCGCGCGGTCGCGGCAAGGCTGCTCGGGTGAGATGAGACGCAGGGGCGAACGCGCTACCGTCCAGCGAGGAGCGACATCCGCGGGGGAGTGCGCATTACGAACTACGTCCGGAGCGTTTCGACCCGCTCCACGCGGGACCGTGACGGCGAACGCGCATCTTCCGACCGCGCTGCAAGGAAATCTCCACCGGCGCGCTGGGCATGTCGGCGACAAGACGCAATTTGCCTCCAAGCGCGGCGATATAACCTGACAAAGTCGATATCAGCATGTCGTCGCGCTGCTCCATGCGCGAGACATTCTCCTGTCCAACGCCCGTGGCGGCCGCCACGTCCCTTTGCGTTTTTGCGACGGCTTCACGAACCTGCCTCAGCGAGTAGGCTTCGATGAGTCCCTTCGACCTGTCATCGACCTCGTCCCTTTCGTCCCTGGGCAGAGAATCCAGGATGTCTTCGAGCGTCCTCATCGTTTCGTCCTCAGAGCCTTGAGATGTCGGCCATAGCGTGCGTCTGCGGTTTCGATCAGCTTCCTGTAAAATCGCTTCGTGCTCGCGCCGCTCTTGTCGCCGGCGACGAGAAGAATTCCATGTCGCCTCGGGTCGAAGGCGAAAGCGACACGCCACCATCCGCGCTGAACCGCAGCTCCTTCATGTTCATGAACGCGGAGCCTTTCAACGTGCTGCGTGCGGGCGCCCGAGCATCGGTCCGATCTCGGCGAGGAGCCTTGCGTGCGCCAGCAGCTCAATACGAACAGCACGTGAAAACACCTGCGTCTCCCTATCGAACTCCGGATGGAACTCGATAATCCAAGCCACTACTATATGCTCTCAGAGGCATATGACGTCAAGTGCATCATCGTCTTTCCAGCCGCTTCAACTCATACAGCCGCTCCAGCGCCTCCTTCGGCGACAGCGTATCCGGCTCCAGCGCCTGGAGCGCCTTTACCGCGGGGTGCTCGCGCGCCTCCTCCTCCATCCCGCGCGCCGCGGAGAAGAGCGGCAGATCGTCGACGATCGGCACGGGGCGGCCGCGCTCGCCTTTCTCCAGGATGTCCAGCACCGTCTTGGCGCGCGCCGTCACCGAGGCAGGCAGGCCGGCGAGCTTCGCCACCTGGATGCCGTAGGAGCGGTCGGCGGCGCCGGGCGCCACCTCGTGCAGGAAGACCACGTCCCCCTTCCACTCCTTCACCTTCATGGTGGCGTTGACGAGGCGCGGCAGCTTGGCGGCAAGCGCGGTCAGCTCGTGATAGTGCGTGGCGAAGAGCGCGCGGCTGCGGTTTTCCTCGTGCAGGTGCTCGATCACCGCCCAGGCGATGGAGAGCCCGTCGAAGGTCGCCGTGCCGCGGCCGATCTCGTCGAGGATGACGAGCGCGCGCGGGGCCGCCTGGTTCAGGATGGCGGCGGTCTCCACCATCTCCACCATGAAGGTGGAGCGCCCGCGCGCCAAATCGTCGGCGGCGCCGACGCGGGAGAAGAGGGCGTCGACCACGCCGATATGGGCTGAGCGCGCCGGCACGAACGAGCCGGCCTGCGCCAGGATGGCGATCAGCGCGTTCTGGCGCAGGAACGTGGACTTGCCGGCCATGTTCGGCCCGGTCAGCAGCCAGATGCGGCCGCCTTGACCCCCCTCCCCCTTGGGGGCAGGGGTTGGGGGAGGGGCCGCCTCGCCACTCTCCGCGCCGCGGTCGTCTCCGCCAGCAGTATGGCGTCCTTCTGCCCGCCGGGGAGAGGGTGGCTGCGCGGCAACCGGGTGGGGGGTCGTATCGCCAGTTCCGATGTCCGCGGAGACGACCCCTCCCCCAACCCCTCCCCACAAGGGCGAGGGGAGTTCTCCCTCATCCTGAGGTGCTCCGCGAAGCGGAGCCTCGAAGGGCCCCAAATCGCAGTCATTGCCGACGAAGCTCCGTCCCTCGGCCTTGAGCGCCAACTCTACGACCGGGTGCCGCCCGCCCTCGATCCGGAACGCGAGGCTCGCGTCCACCTTCGGGCGGACGTAGTCCTCGGCGGCGGCCAGCTCCGCCAGCGCGGTCGCCACGTCGAGCTCGGCCAGCGCCTGCGCGGCGGCGCGGATCGCCTTCTCCTCCGCCGCGGTCTTTGCGCAGAGGTCGTCGAACACGTCGAGCTCGATCGTCAGCGCGCGGTCGGCGGCGCTGGCGATCTTCTGCTCCAGCTCCGCCAGCTCGGTAGTGGTGAAGCGCATGGCGTTCGCCATGGTCTGCCGGTGGATGAACGTCGCCCCCTCGCCGCTCGCCGGCGGTGCGCCGTTCATCAAGGTCTGCGCCTGCCCCGCCGTCACCTCGACGAAATAGCCGAGGACGTTGTTGTGC
>CAZMJQ010000251.1:0-3696 GCA_964566475.1 uncultured Propylenella sp.
AGGTCCTGGAACGCACCACCTCCGGCGGCGTCGCCGTGAATGAGACGATGATGCACTACGCGCAGGACGACATGCCTTTCGGCGGCGTCGGGCCGAGCGGCATGGGGGCCTACCATGGGCCCGAGGGCTTCAAGTCCATGAGCCATGCTAAGGCCGTGTTCCGCCAGGCTAGGCTCAACACCACCGACGCCGTCCGCCCCCCCTTCGGTCGCATGTTCCAGGGTGTGGTTCGCTATCTGCTGCGCTGAGGGATATAACGACGGAGCGGCAGCCGGCCGAGGCGCGTCGCTGCCCGGCGCCTGGAAGGCTGATGACGCTTGCCGCGACTTCTGTCATAAAGCGCCCGATCAAGGCTGGCGCTGGGACCGGGTTACGCAGCGTTGGATTGGCACGAGATAGCCGGCCACCCTACCTTGGGCATGAGGGCGACGATGCGCGTTTCTCGGCAAAGGCTGCGCGGACTCGGCCGTCTGGGTCTGATCCTGGTCAATTTCGCAGTGGCGGCCCTCCTGCTCACAAGCGGGGGGCTGCTTTACCTTGAAGGGGGGTGGGCGAAGCCCAGCTTCCGTGACCCGCATATGGCTTTCCGGCATGGCTCGATCGGCACCGAGGTGATGCCGCTGCCGGCGGCGGTAGCGCTGCCCCGTCTGGCGCCGCAGCATTTCCAGCCGGGTGGCCCAGAGGCGGGCGACTGGATCGAGCAGTTCGGCTTCCTGCCCGACCCGGAGAACGCGGGCGGCCTGCCGCTCGGCTTCACGGTTTCCAACTTCCGGCCGAAAACCGGTGCCCCCTCGCCCGTGCCCTTTGTCGGCTTCAGCTGCAGCCTCTGCCACACGACCGGGATCCAGACTTCGGCGGACGAGGCGCCAACAATCGTAAGCGGACCGGGAAGCGTGTCGCTCAACATCTTCGCATGGGTCGACGCGCTGCAAGCGGCGATCGCCGAGCGCGAGCCGTCACCCGATGGCGGCATGATCGACCGGAACCACCCGCCGCCCTATCGGGTGAGCGCGGACGAGATTTTCGCGGCTTTCGAGGGCGAAGCGGGAGAGCAACTCTCGTTCTCGGAGCGCGCCATGGTCAGGCTGTGGCTGTCGCAGGCCCGCGCAAACGTCGAGGAAGGGGCGCGGCGCTACGGCGAGGCGTTCGGCAACGGCCGCTCACGCGACGAGACCGTCACGCCGACGGGCCCGACCCGCACGCAGCCGTTCCGCGTGCTCATCCGCGAGCTGGCGCACCGGCCCGGCACCGACATGAAAGTCTTCAGCAAGATGGCCACCGTGTTCTCGCAGGACTGGCGGCCGCGCGCCCAGTATGACGGCTCGATCGCCGAGATCGAGCCGCGCAGCGCCTTCGCCGCGCTGGCGCAGGGTGCCACCCGTGTGAACCTGGCGCAGCCGGAGATCGCCCACAACATCAAGGCGGCGAGCGCCTACACCACAACGCTGAGGGCGCCCGCGTTCACCGACATCTTTCCGCGGGAGAATCTCGCCGACGAGGCGACGCTGGCGCGCGGCAAGCAGGCCTACCAGGCGCATTGCAACGACTGCCACGGCGACCGCACCGCCGACAGCGGCTGGACGTTCGGATCGCGCAGCAACGAGGTCATTCCGCTTGATGAGATCGGCACCGACCCGGAGCGCGTGACCTTCCGCTACTACGAGGAACTGGCCGGCCTGGTGCACGCGCATGTCGGCGAGCGGCACCCGTTCACCTTCGCCCGCGACAACATCTATCCGCTGCCGGGAGAGGAGAAGGACGCGGTGCGCGGCTACATCGCCGGGCCGATCGACGGCGCCTTCCTGCGGGCGCCGTACCTGCACAACGGCAGCGTCCTGACGCTCGCGGAGCTCATCAACCTGGAGCCGCGGCGCGACGTCTTCTTCCGCGGCCGCAACATCTATGACACGGAGCGGGTCGGCTTCGCCTCCCCGCGGCGCGCGGATGCACGGCACTATTTCCGCTTCGACACGTCCACGGCCGGGAACGCCAATACCGGCCACGACTATCCCTGGGCGTACGACGACCCCGCCCGGTCGGAAGACGACCTGCGCGATCTCCTCGCATACCTGAAGACGCTGTGAAGCCGCAGGTGGCCCAATGACGACGGATTCGCCGCACCACATCTCGCTCAGCCAGTTCACCACGATGTTCGTGCCCGCCGGGCTCCTCCTCAGCTGGGCGCTGCTGCAGCCTGAACTCGGAACGGGCGACCTGGAGACCGACCGCACGCGGCTCACCATGTGGGCGGTGACGCTGCTCCTGATGCCGGCGCTGGTGCTCTATCCGTTCCGCGGCGTGAGCCAGGCCGTCGCCAACCTCTCGCACCTCTTCTGGACCGCGGCCCTCGTCGTCTTCCTGATCCACACCTACTGGGGTGCCTTCATCTTCTACGACGGCTTGGCCGACACGTTCCGCGGCCAGGGCGTGCCCCTGGCGAGCGCCAACTTCACGCTGCTCACGATTTGGACGATCGACACGATTTTGCTCTGGTTCGCGTCAGAGCATCGCGTCGGCACGATGTTCCACAGCGCTGTGCGTGTGCTCGTCTTCTTCCTCTTTGCGCTCGACTTCATGGTGGGACGAAGCGGAGGAGCACATGTCTTGGGATGGGCGTTTGTGATCGTCGTGGTCCTGGCGGGGCTTGTGCGACTCGGCACTCGATGGGTGCGCATCGTCGAATGATGCGTAGCGCCCCCATGTCTCGGCGGAGCACGGGCGCGCCACTGCCACTGCTGAGTCGGACGACCGCTTATCCCTCGAAAGCCTTCCTGCTCCACGTCAATCCAGGTGTCGGTTCCGTGCCAAAGAACGAACCCGCTCGCGCGGGACGGCGCTTTCGTTCCGGAGGCAGGCTACGGCACTCCACCGGGCTACCTCGAGTTCATGCGCGCTCATCGTGCCGCGCCATGCCCACCCTCTTATACGTCCGGAGAAAGGTCTCCTGTGCACTGCTACAATGAAGGCGGATAGTTCCCAATCGCGGCACACGCTGTGTCCGAATGCCGGCGTCCGCCACCGGCCGATCGTTAGAGGCTGACGCTCTCGGCGCGGCTCGGGGGTCGGCCTATGGATATACGTTACACACTCGGCCGGTTGCACACCGGCTTCCCTGTCTCGCTGTCCATTGAAGAGCGGCGGTTGCACATCGCTATCGTCGGGCAGTCCGGCACGGGAAAATCGACGCTTCTCTTCAACCTGATGCTGGCCGACCTCGCAAGCGGACGCGGCTTCGTGCTGATCGATCCGCACGGCGACCTGTCGCAGCAGATCGCCGATGCCGTGCCGCCGCGCCGCAGCAACGATGTCGTCTACTTCGATCCGCTCGATCGGAGCCACGCGATCGGCTTCAATCCCCTTTCCTCCACAGCGGAGCCTTCCCTCCTCACCGCGCATGTCGTCGCCTCCTTCAGGCACATCTGGCACGACAGCTGGGGTCCGCGCCTCGAATACATCCTCACCAACGCCATACGCCTGCTCCTTGCCGCGCCTGGGGGATCGATCGTCCAGCTTCCCCGCCTGCTGATCGATGCGGGTTTCCGCAATGCGCTGGTCGCCAAGTGCGACGACCCGGTCGTCACATTGTTCTGGCGCAGCGAGTTCACCGGCTACAGCGATCGGCTGCGCGCCGAGGCCATCGCCCCAATCCAGAACAAGGTCGGGCAGCTCGCCGGCAATCCTGCCATCCGCTCGATT
>CAZMJQ010000252.1:0-3435 GCA_964566475.1 uncultured Propylenella sp.
TTTCGCATCACATCGATGGTGGAGAAGCCGAAGCGCGATGACGCGCCGTCCAACCTCTACATCTCGGGGCGCTACATCCTGCAGCCGGAGATCTTCGACCTGCTCAACGACCAGGAGCCCGGCGCAGGCGGCGAGATCCAGGTCACCGACGCGATGAAGCGGCTCTCGGAGACGCAGCGCTTCACCGGCTACCGCTATCGCGGGCGCACCTACGACACTGGAACCAAGACCGGGTTCCTCATGGCGAACCTCGCCTTCGCGCTGGCGCGCCCGGATATCGGCCCGGTGCTCCGCGGGGAGCTGACGGCGCTTCTCGGCGACGAGGGCTCGTAGCCCGGATGAAGGCCGCAAGCCGGCCGCAATCCGGGGACTCCCAAGGCCAAATTCGACGTCGCTCCCGGAATACGCGCCTGCGGCGCTCCTTCCGGGCTACGGTCAGCGCTGCAACCTCAACCGCACGCCCACGGTGTGGGAATCCGTGTCGCCGCCTTCGGAGCTTTCGGTGTGCTCGAAGACGTAGCGCGCCTGCAGCGAAGCGAACCGGTTGAAGGCGTACGACGCCTCGGCGAGGCCGATGAAGGTGACGTCGTGCCAGTCGCCGCCGACGGAATATTCGTAGTCGACGCCGCCTCCCGCCGCGAGCCGCACGCGCGGCGTGACCTGGCGGGCGACGGTGACGAGGCCGGAGTAGAGCACGGAGCCGGATTCGTCCGGTACGCTGGTGGTCTGCACGTCGGTGACGAGATCGACCCGGACATCTGTCAGCCGCCGCGGCGACCACAGGATCGAAGCGTTGACCAGCAGCGCGTCGATCTCCGGCAAGCTGTCGTCCTCCAGCTCCTCACGACGGTAGCCGAGCGACACCTCGCCGGAGAGCTTCCCGCCCCGATCGATGACGAGGCCGCCCCGCAGCTCGCCCCACAGGCTCGAGCGTTCGAAGCCGCTGTCGTCCACCTCCTGGTCATAGTCGCGGCGCCCGACGGCGACCTCGGCGAACGGAGCCAGCAGGGATCCCGACCCGAGAAGCGTGCGCAAGCGTCCGCCATATTCCGTGTTGTCGAGTTCGCGGCGCGATGCCACGCCGCCGCCGGCGAGCGGCACGTCCTCGTGCACCGAGCGCTCGACGAAAGCCGAGGGCGTCACGGCGAAGCGGCCGAAGCGCTGCTCGACGCCGAGCGTCGCGTCGAAGGTATGCACCGCCGGGCGCTCGGAAGCGCCGGCGGGCGTATCGGGATCGTCGAACTCCTCGTCGAAGCGGGTGTAGCCGGCCTCCCCCACCAGGCTCGCGCGGCCGGTCAGCTCGTAGCGTCCGGCGATGCGCGCATTGGCGCCGCGGGTGTTGAAGTCGTCGTCGTCGTAGAAGATCGCCTCGCCATCCAGGTCGATCGCGACCTCGTAGCGGTCCCCCTCGGCGAGCATGTTCAGCGCGGGCTCTATGACCGCCCCGATCGCGCCCGGGCCGCCTTCCTCGCCGGAGACATTGCTCGTGGCGACAACGCCGATCTCGATCGACGGGCGGATGACGAAAGGGCCGAAACGGACGCCGTCGGCGGCGAAGGGATCCGTCACGTCCTCCAGATCGAGCCGCTCGGCCGCTTCGACCGGATCGTCGGGCCCAGCAAGCGGCGGCCCGATCACCTCGTCGCCGGTCGGGCCTGCGAGAGGCGGGCCAATGCCACTTTCGAGCGCGGAGGGCGCCGGCTCTGTGTCCCAGTCCCAGATGTCCTCGTCCTCCTCGACTTCTGCTCCCGCCTGCGAGGGCCGAATGACGAAATCGATCAGCTCGTCGAGCGTCTGAGGCTCTCGGGGCGCCTGCTGCGCGGCCGCGCCGGTGGCGAGCGCAAGGAGGGCGATGGCGATGGCTTGGAAGCGCGGCATGGACACCCGGACGCGGTCGTGCGGGCTCGGCCAGCCGCCACCCGCTTTAACGAGAGGTAAAGGGGCGTGGTTAACAGAGCGTTTCGATGTTGCTTTTTGTTGCTCTAAGAGGCGACTTCTCACCTGTGCTAAGTCCCTCAAACTGCTTCTCTTTCCAGCAGTTTGCGACGATAGTTTCCTGTCGCCGGGGGCTGGGGAAACGGCATCGTTTTGAGATCGTCGGTTGCTCCGTCGTTGCTCCGAACTGAGGGAGTGAAATCGTGCACATCAAATTGGTCCTCACCGACAAGCGCGTCCGTTCGCTGAAGCCGGTGGCGAAGGGGGAGCGCGTATACGCTCAGGACAAGATCCTTCCGGACCTGAAAGTCTGCATCACGCACCGAGGGCCGCAATCGTTCGGCATGGGGCTGCGTTGGGGAGGTCGAAAGCACCCGGCTTGGAGGTCGCTGGGATCGGTCTGGCGGATGACCACCGATGAAGCGCGGGAGAAGGCGCGGCTTTGGCTCGACTTGCATCGGAAAGGCATCGACCCGAAGCGCGAGGAAGAGCGGCGGCTACGCGAGCGCCGGGAGAAGGAGGCGAACACCTTCGGCGCGGTGGCCAAGGAGTTCTTCAAGGGGCAGGCCGACCGACCTCGAAGCGGACGTGGACGCCGTGGTCGAGGCCTGCGGCGGAAGTCCCCGAGCCGCGCGATCCGCGCGCTCCTCATCGCGAACGAATATCTGAGTGCGGAGGTGGAGAGGTTGAGGGCGAGCCAGTCGGTGGGGTATGTGAGAGGGAGAAGGCAGAACGAATCCTGACGATGAAAAACATCCAGATCATTGACGGCGCGGACAATTGCTCCTTCAGCATTTTCCAAGCCAACGAGGTGGAGTTTGCGTTGGTGTTTCCTGTGGCTGGCCAGGACATCGAGTTTGCCGAGGACCTTGGTCAGCCTGCGCTTGACGCTTTGAGTGCAGTCTGGGAGCGCCCGATACGAAAGCAGGATGCACGTGGTATCCACGGCACGCTGTTTTACGGCTTCGAGAGCAAACGCGCCCACTTCCCCGCTTCGAAAAAAGAGAAAGACTGGGCATCAAGTGCCCTCAACGAGGCACAGCGGCAGTTGTTCAGGAAGAGCCCCCAGGCAACAACTCCACCCCAAACCCCCGAGTAAAAGGCGCGTTCACCGCGCACGATGGTCTAGGATGTGGGCTCGTGTCGCTGTGATCATCGCGACCGAATATCTAACTGCGAAGGTCGAGCAGTGCGGGATGTCGGGTTTTACAACCCACGCACGTCCGGTCGGGTCCACTCTCATCCGCCCATTCTTCCGGGGGATTCTCCGGGGTGCCTGCCTGAAATCGGCTCAAACCCCTTGCGCTTCCTGAGCCGTTCGGTTTCCTCTCCCTCCGCCTCCCCCGACGCGCTTCATTGAGGACATCATCTGACGAAGCCGAAGTAGGCGAGGATCAAGCCCAGTGCCACGACGATCGCCCCCGGAATGCGCAGCCACTCAGGACGTCCAAGCATCCTCGATCCGATCGCGGTCACTTGTTGCGGGAAGAGAAGGCGGAA
>CAZMJQ010000253.1:0-6342 GCA_964566475.1 uncultured Propylenella sp.
GCGGGTGTTGAGGGCTCAGGCGAGCCCACGCAGGTCGGCCATTCGGTCGCCGCATCGGCTGATGCCACCGCTGCGGTCCCATCTCGCCGGATGCGTACTTCCTCGGGGTCAGGCCGGCGGGCGCGAGATCGAGCCTGCCGAAGAAACCCGATGATCGGCCTCTGCGGCGTGCCGGGCGATCAAACAGCTCCGCCAGGATATGGACGTCCGCAACGTCAGCGTCATGATCCCGTTCTGCCGGTCGGTCGGCGAGACCGACTCCAGGCGGCGCTTTATCCCGGCTCGAGCAGCGGTCTCACCGCCACCGGCAGGCCGCTCATCGCGCTCGTCGCCGCGGCCACGCCGGTCGCAACCGACAGCGCCCCGGCCCGCGCGCCGGCACGCTGGCCGAGGGGGTCGGGTGTGCCCGGCACGAACAGCATCCGCTGCAGCGCCGGGTCGCCGCCGAAATGGCCGCCGGTGCCGTGCTTGACGCGCACGCGCTCGACGCCGGCGAAATTCCTGATGACGAGAATCTCGTCCTCGTCCGGCATCGCCCACGGCTGCTTCTCGTACTGACGGATTTCGATCCGACCTTCCCGGCCGTTGAAGGCGAGGTGATAGCCCTCGATCGGCATGAAGGTGTTGAGTGAATAGGACACCTGCGCGCCGTTCTCGTAGAGGATCGCCGCGCTCATCGTGTCGGGAATGTCGATCTCCTCGCGGAACACGCAGCCGTCGCGGAAATAGCCGTCCTCGCGCGAAGGCTCCTCGTAGAGCATGTCGAGCCACGAATCCGCGCCGATATCGATGTGGAAGTCGCAGATTCCGGCGTGCTCGCAGGTCTTGCAGCGCGGCCCGCGGAACGGCCCCTGCCGCCCGTAATGTCGGAGCGCGCCGCGCGCAAAAACCTCCTTCGGATCGCAATCGAGGTACCAGTTCAGCAGGTCGAAATGATGCGTCGCCTTGTGGACGAAGAGGCTCCCGGAGTGCTCGACGAAGGCGTGCCAGCGGCGGAAGTAGTCCGCGCCGTGCTGCACGTCGAGGTACCAGTGGAAATCGACCGAGGCGACCTCGCCGATCACGCCGGAGAGGAGCAGCTCCTTGATCTTCCGCGAGGTCGGCGCGTAGCGGTAGTTGAAGGTGACGTCGACGCGGCGGCCCGTGCGCGCCTCCGCTTCCAGGATGCGCCGGCACATCTCGGCTGTCGTCGCCATCGGCTTTTCGGTGATCACATCGATTCCGGCTTCGAGGGCAGCGACGATGATATCGGCGTGCGTGTCGTCGCGCGTGCAGACGATGAGCGTTTCGGGCCGTGTCGCGGTGAGAAGCTCGTTGAGATCGGTGAAGACCGGCGCATTGGTGCCGATCGCCACGCGGGCGCGCTCCAGCCGCACCGAATTCGAGTCGGCGAGACCGACAAGGTCGATCTCCGAGCGGAAGCCGGCCAGGAGGTCGCGCCCCCACGTCCCCGTCCCGCGATGCCCGGTGCCGATGAGCGCAACGCGCCGCCTGTCGTCACGCGCCATGAATTCCCGTCCTCAAACACGCAGTCGCCGCTTTCGACACGATCTCCACGGCCTACGCAAGGAAGTCGCCGCGATGCGGCGTGAACGTGTCGACCAGCCGGCCCGCCTCAAGCGCCTTCACGCCATGCACGACGTTCGACGGCACGATGAAGCTGTCGCCCGCGGAGAGAACTTCCGTCTTTCCGCCGATCGTCACCTCGAAGCGCCCCTCCGCGACGTAGCTGGCCTGCACGTGCGGATGCGCATGCGGCGCGCCGATTCCGTCCTTCTCGAACGCGAAGTCGACCAGCATCAGCTCGTCCGTGTGGAGGATCACCCGGCGGCGGTTCCCCCCACCGAGGTTCGTCCACTCCCCCTCCCCTTGCCGGGAGAAAAGCCGCTGCGTATCAGTCATCGCTCAGCCTCACTGCAATTTGGCTCCGGCTCACCGCAGTGCCTCCACCGGAACCGGATCGACGTCGGTGTAATCGACATTGTCTCCAGCCATCCCCCAGATGAACCAGTAGCTCGACGTGCCCACGCCGGCATGGATCGACCATGGCGGCGACAGCACCGCCTCCTCGTTCTTCACCAGGATGTGACGGGTCTCGTCCGGCTCTCCCATGAAGTGAAACGCGCGCGCGGATTCGTCGAGGTCGAAGTAGAGGTAGACCTCCATACGCCGGTCATGGACATGCGGCGGCATGGTGTTCCAGACGGAGCCCGGCGCGATGCGGGTCATGCCGGCGACGAGCTGGCAGGTCTTCGCCCCGTCCGGATGGATGAACTGGAAGATCGAGCGCTCGTTGGAGGTGGCGGGGCTGCCGAGATCGATGCGGTTGGCGTCGTCGATGCGGATGAGCCGGGTCGGATGCGCCTGGTGGGCCGGGGCGCTGAGAAGATAGAACTTCGCCGGTTCGCCGGGATCGTCGGAGGCGAAGGTCACTGTCTCGCCGACTCCGACATAGATCATGTCGCGCTTCGCGAGCGCAAAGCCGCTGCCGCCGGTCGTGACGCTGCCGGGGCCGCCCACGTTCACGGCAACAAGCTCCCGCCGCTCCAGGAACGACTTCGTCCCGGTGGGCCGGATCGCTTCCAGCACGAGCGGCTCGCCGAGCGGCACCGCGCCGCCGACGATCATGCGGTCGTAATGGGTGTAGGTCAGGCTGATGCGGCCAGGCTCGAAGAGGTCGCCGAGATGGAATCCGTCGCGAAGCTCCTCGGTGTCCATGAGCGCCGCCGCTGCCGGATCGATGGCGGGACGCGATGAGTATGTGACGTGATCATGCGCCATGGACGGCCCCTCCCCCAACGATCATCAGCTCGCGCGCGCCCGGGCTCGGCCCGGCACATACTCGGCCTGCTGCCCGCTGAGCAGCTTGCGGTAGCGCTCCTGGCTGGAAGAGAGGTGCGTGCGCATGGCATTGCGCGCCGCCCTGGCGTCGCGCCGGGAGATCGCCTTCAGCAGAGCGAGGTGCTCCCGTTGCAGTCCCTCCTGGTAGCCGCGCGTCAGCACGCTGTCCGTGCCCCACGGAGATTCGACGTCACAGGGGATCGCACGCGTGCCGAGCGCATCAAGGACCTCGACGTAGAACGGATTGTTCGTTGCCGCGGCGATCGCGCGGTGGAAGGCGAAGTCGCTTTTTCCGGTCGGCTGGCCGCGCGAGAGCAGCCTGTCGAACTCGAAGAACATCTCCTGGATCTCCGCCTCCTGCGCGCTGTTGCGGCGGAGCGCCGCAAGACCCGCGCTCTCGATCTCGATCCCCATGCGCACTTCCAGGATGTTGAGGGCGTGCGAAATCTTGTTGCCAATCTCCAGGCCGATGGAGCCGAAGGCCAGAGTCGGATGCCCCTTGACGAAGACCCCCGCCCCCTGCCGTGCCTCCACGAGCCCGTCGCCGGCGAGGACGGCGATCGCCTCGCGCACCACCGTGCGGCTCACGCCGAACGTCTCGGTCATCTGGCTCTCTGTGGGAAGCTTGTGCCCGACCGGAATCTGGCCCGAAAGAACCTGCGCGCGGATCGCCGAGATCACGCGCTCGGAAAGCTTGGGCCTGCGTTCGGTCTTCCGCTCGGTGTGTGCCATCCTCTGCCCTATCTGAACAGGTTGGGAAGCCAGAGCGAGAACGCCGGGACATAGGTGACGAGCCCCAGGATGATCAGGCCGGAAAGATAAAACGGCCAGATGCTGCGCATCGCCTGCCAGACACTGATCTTGCCGACGGCGCAGGCGACGAACTGCACGGCGCCGACGGGCGGCGTGTTCAGCCCCAGGCCGAGATTGAGGATCATGATGACCCCGAAGTGCACCGGGTCGACGCCATAGGCCAGCGCCACGGGAAGGAAGATGGGCGTCGAGATGATGATCATCGGCCCCATGTCCATGAAGGTGCCGAGGAGCAGCATGAGAAGGTTGAGCAGGAGCAGGATGACAAGCGGGTTGTCGGAGACCGTGTTCATCCACGCAACCAGCTCGGCAGGGACGCGCAGATACGCCATGAGCCAGCTGAACGCGGCGGCGGTCCCTATGATGAGCAGCACCATGGCGGTCGTCCGCACCGCGCCCACCGTCGCCTGGACAAAGTTGCGCCAGCTCATCTGCCGGTAGACGATGAGCGTGATGAGGAACGCGTAGATCACTGCAATGCACGAGCTCTCGGTCGCCGTGAACACGCCGGAGCGCACGCCGCCGAAGATGATGCCGATAAGGAGCAGGCCGGGCACCGCGACCGCGGCAAGGTGCAGCACGATGACGAGTCCCGGGAACGGCTCTGTCGGATAGCCGCGGTGGCGCGCCACGAAGTAGGCCGTCGTCATCAGGGCCACCGCGTACATGAGGCCCGGGACGATGCCGGCGGTGAAGAGGTCGGCGATCGAGATGCGCCCGCCGCCGGCGATCGAATAGATGATCATGTTGTGGCTCGGCGGCAGGAGCAGCGCGATGAGCGCGGCCATGGACGTGATGTTGACCGCATAGTCGGCGCCGTAGCCGCGCGCCCGCATCTGCGGGATCATGAGCCCGCCGACCGCCGCCGCCTCGGCCACGGCCGAGCCGGAGATTCCGCCGAACAGAGTGGACGCGGCAATGTTGACCTGCCCCAGGCCGCCGCGCATGTGTCCTACCAGCGAGCCAGCGAAGGCGACGATGCGGCTCGCGATACCGCCGCGCACCATCAGGTCGCCGGCATAGATGAAGAACGGGATGGCAAGCAGCGTGAAGACGCTCATGCCCGAGTTCACGCGCTGGAACACCACCAGCGGCGGCAGGCCGAGATAGAGGATCGTCATGAAGCTGGCGACGCCGAGGCAGAACGCGATCGGCGTGCCGATGATCATCAGCACGGCAAGGGTCCCGAAGAGGATCAGCTCCGCCATCCTCCTCACGCCCCCCCGGCGTCGATCTCTGGGATCTCTTCGAACTCGAGGTCGGCGTCGACCGGCGCTCCGGCGAAGCGCATGACAAGGCGCTCGAGCGCGAAAAGGAGGATGAGCACACCGCCCCCGACGAGCGGGAGATACTTCACGCCCTCGGGAATGCCGAGCGAGGGCATCGTCGCGCTCCAGCCGAGCTCGACCAGCTGCATCCCGTAATAGATCATGCCGGTGGCGAACCCGACGACGACGACGTCTGAGACGGTGCGCAGCAGGCGCTTGGAGCCCTGCGGCAGCACGTAGAGCAGCACGTCGAATCCGAGATGGTAGTTCTCGCGCACGCCTGCTGCGGCTCCGAGGAAGATGAACCAGCTCATCAGGAGCAGCGCCGCGGGCTCGGTCCAGGCGTTCGACCAGTTGAGCACGTAGCGGGTGAACACCTGCCAGCCGACGATGAGCGTCATCACCACCAGCCCGGCGGCCGCCGCCCACAGTCCCAGGCGGGAGAGGATGCCGAGCACACGCCCGATGCGCTGAAGCGCCGGATTGAGGGGCGCCGCGGAGGAGCCAGGTGTCATCGTTCCTCCCTGCCGCAGGCGAAGCCGGCCCATTCAGGCCGGCTCGCTCTCACGAGACGAGGATGCGAATTCGAGGAAACCCGCGGCGCCACCGGCCGGCCGCGCCGCGGAGACCCGCGCTACTCGGTTGCCTGGATGCGCTGGACGAGATCCTGCAGCTCCGGATCGGTCACGTATTTCTCGTAGACCGGCACCATCGCGTCGATGAAGGGCTGCTTCTCGGGCGTGTTGATCTGCGATCCCGCTCCTTCGACCTTGGCGCGCGAAGCCGCGACCTGGGCGTCCCACAGCTCGAACTGCTTCTCGGCGCTTTCGCGCGCGGCCTGCCGGAAGATCTCCTGGTCCTCGGGCGTCAGCTTGTCCCACGCGATCTTCGACATGACGAAGACCTCGGGCACGATCAGGTGCTCGTCGAGCGAGTAGTAGTCGGCGACCTCGAAGTGGCCGGCGGTGTCGTAGCTCGGGAAGTTGTTCTCCGCGCCGTCGACGACGCCAGTCTGGATGGCCGAGTAGACCTCGCCGTAGGGCATCGGGGTGGCGGTTCCCCCGAGCGCTGCGACCATGTCGACGAAGATGTCCGACTGCATGACGCGCAGCTTCATGCCGCTCACGTCGTCCGGCGACTCGAGCGGCTTCCGGGAGTTGTAGAAGGAGCGGGCGCCGCCGTCATAATAGGTGAGCAGCACCAGGCCGTGCTCTTCGAAGCCTGCTCCGATCTCGTCGCCGATCGGCCCCATCATCACCCGGCGCATGTGCTCGGGGGAGCGGAAGATGTAGGGCAGCGACGGAACCTGCGTCTCCGGCACCAGGCCGTTGAAGGGGCCCATGGAGACGCGGTTGAGGTCGATCACGCCGGCGCGGACCTGCTCGATCGTGTCGGCCTCCTCGCCGAGCTGGGCCGAATG
>CAZMJQ010000254.1:0-13260 GCA_964566475.1 uncultured Propylenella sp.
GTCGAGCGCCTCGCCGCCGTAGCATTGCACGAAGCTCTTTCGCTTATCGCTCCAGCCGCGCCGCAGGATTTCGTCGCATATCCTGTCGCGCTCCGCCTTCCACTCCTCCACCGGTCCCGACAGGCCGAAATCCTCCACACCTTTCACCGCCCGGTCGTAGGCGACCCATGCCATCAGCTTGGAATGCGTGAAGTGCTTGGCGCGTGAACGGATTTCCCAGATGCCCTTGTCGGGACGCTTCCACCTGCGCTTGAGGCTCTCCAGCAGGGTCATCTGGAAATTCCACGCCTCGTGCGACGGCTCGAGCTGGTATTTCCGGGCGACGTGCAGCGCGTCCATCAGTTCGCCGTAGACGTCGATCTGGAGCTGGTCGTGGGCGGCGTTGCCGACGCGCACCGGCTTCGAGCCGTCGTAGCCGTCGAGCCAGGGCAGCTCGATTTCGTTGAGCCGCCGTTCGCCCGACAGCCCGTACATGATCTGCAGCTGCGATGGGTGCCCGGCGCCCGCGCGCAGCATCCACTGCCGCCAGGCGCGCGCCTCCTCGCGGTAGCCGGAGGTCAGGAGCGCATAGAGCGTCAGCGTGGCGTCGCGGATCCAGCAGAAGCGGTAGTCCCAGTTGCGCTCGCCGCCGATCTCCTCCGGCAACGACGTCGTCGCCGCCGCCAGTATGCCGCCGGTCGGATGATAGCTCAGGCCCTTCAGCGTGATGAGCGAGCGCACCACCGCGTCGCGCCACGGGTGTGGCTGGTGATTGCCGAAGCGGCAGCGGGCGGACCATTCGCGCCACCAGGCTTCGGTCGCCTCCAGCCGCGCCTGCGGATCGATGAAGGTTTCGCGCGCGCGATGCGAGGGGTGCCAGCACAATGCGAAGGGCACGGTTCCGTCCTCGCCGACGTTGAAATCCGCTACCGTGCGGTAATCCTCGCCCTTGAGGTCCACGCGCGTATGGAACTCGACGGCGTCCGGCCCGGCGACGGCGCGCAGGCCGGAATCCGTCCGCCGCACCCAGGGGATCGTCTCGCTGTAGCCGAAACGCAGCGCCAGCTCCATGCGCATGCGCACGCGCCCCCGGTCGCCGCGTACGATGCGGAACACGTCGACGTGCTCCTCGTCCTGCGCCAGCGGCATGAAATCGATTACCGTGACCGCGCCGCCCTCGGTCTCGAAGGTGGTCTCAAGGATGGTCGTCCCTTCGCGGTAGCGGCGCGTGACGGTGTAGTCTTCTTCGGCCGGCGCGATCTTCCAGTAGCCGTTCTCTTCCGTTCCAAGAAGGGCGGCGAAGCAGGCGTCGGAATCGAAGCGCGGCAGGCAGAGCCAGTCGATCGAGCCGTCCTTTGCGACGAGCGCGCAGGACAGCATGTTCCCGATGAACCCGTAATCCTCGATCGGCTTGCTCACGCTGCTCACCCCGCTCCGCGGAAGCCGGGATAGAGCATCATGCCGCCGTCCACGTAAATCGTGGCGCCGGTCATGTAGTCGGAGAGGTCGGACGCGAGAAACAGGACGGTGCGCGCCACGTCCGGCGGCTCGCCGATGCGGCCGTAGGGGATCAGCTCGAGCAGCCGGTTCAAGGCGTCCTCCGTCCGCCAGGCATCCTCGTTGAGACTTGTGCGGATGGCGCCCGGCGCGATGGCGTTCACGCGGATTTTCTCCTGCGCCAGCTCCTGCGCCAGCGACTGCATCATCAGCATCACGCCGCCCTTCGATGCGGCGTAGTTGATCTCATAGGCCCAGGGGATCGCCTGGTGCACCGAGCTCACGCAGATGATCTTGCCCGTCGCAGCCGACACGCCCGGCTGCGGCCCGCGGCGCAGGAACTCGCGCACCGCCGCCCGCGCGCAAAGGAACTGCCCGTCGAGATTGACCGCGATCACCTTACGCCACTGATCATA
The DNA here is from genome assembly GCA_964566475.1 of uncultured Propylenella sp. Taxonomy (GTDB): domain Bacteria; phylum Pseudomonadota; class Alphaproteobacteria; order Rhizobiales; family Afifellaceae; genus DASWJZ01. The sequence goes on from CAZMJQ010000254.1 coordinate 1,893, forward strand.
GGTCATGTCCGCGAAAGGCGCGCCCGACTGGATGCCGGCATTGTTAACGAGAATGTGAACCGTGCCGAAGCGGCGGATGGTTTCGGCGAACATCTTCTCCACGTCCGCCTCGCTGGAGACGTCCGCGGCGATGGCTGTCGCCGTTCCGCCGGCGTCCGTGATCTCAGCGACGACTTCCTCGGCTTCGTCCCTGCTGCGCTCCAGGTGGTTGACCACCACCGTGCAGCCGGCTTCGCCGAGCGCCATGGCGGAGGCGCGGCCGAGGCCCGACGAGCCTCCCGTCACGACGGCGATCTGGCCGGCGAGCCCGAAGGCTGCCTTCAGTGCTTCTGGCGAGGGATCCAGCGGCATGAAATCGTCCTGGCATCTGTGGTTTCATTCGTCATGCCAACCAGCGTCTTCCCGAAAGGTTCACGCCGAAACGCTCCGGCGAGCGGGCGAAGGTGGCGAGCCCTTGCAGGGCGGGGCTCTCCGCCACGATGACCCATGTGGGGATTTCGGCCATCAGCGCCTCGTGCGGGGACTTCGCCTCGAAGGCGCGGCGGAACTCGCCCTGCATCAGCACGGGCAGGATACGCGGCGAGATGCCGCCCCCGACATAGACGCCGCCGCGCGCCATGAAGGTGAGGGCCATGTCGCCGGCGAGGCGGCCGAGCAGGCGGCAGTAGAGGGCAAGCGTCCTCGCCGCAGCGGGATCGCTGCCAGCGAGTCCCGCCTTGGTGATTTCGGCCGGCCCGGACAGGAGCGCTTCGCGCCCATCGGTCTTTGCTACCGCGCGATAGAGGCGCACAAGGCCGCGGCCGCAGAGGAGGGCCTCGGCGGAGATGCGGCCGTGCTCGGGCTCGATGTTGGCCCAGAGCGGGAACTCGTCCGCGTCGGCCGGCCCAAGCGCCACGTGCCCGCCTTCGCCCGGTACCGGCACCCATATGCCGCCGGCGTCGACCAGCGCGCCGACGCCGAGCCCGGTGCCGGGGCCAACCACGACCTTGGCGCCGCGGCCTTCGCTCGCCTCGCCGACCGGCACCAGCGCGTCGTCGTCGAGCGACGTCAGCGAGAGCGCCAGCGCCTCGAAGTCGTTGAGGAGGACCACGTCCTCCAGCCCGAGCGCGCCTATCATATCCTTCGGCCGCACCACCCAGTGGGCGTTGGTGAGATCGACAGCGTCGCCGACGATGGGTCCGGCCAAGTCTATTAGCGCGGTCTTCGGCCTCAGTGCGCTGTAGGCGAAGACTCCCTCGCGCACGGCGCTCTCGATGTCGGGGAAGTCGGCCGTGGCAACGGGATGGAAGACCTCCGGCGGGGCGTCGCGGTCGGCGATCAGCGCGAAACGCGCATTGGTGCCGCCGATGTCTCCGACGAGGACGGGAAAGGCGAAGGCCGCTGGGGAGCGGCGGGCGTCTTGTCGTGTTCCGGCGCTGCTCATGTCACCCCGCGGTACCTGAAGTCGGCGCCGCTGGCTATTCCTTGACGTAGGGCTTGCCGTCGGCGGCCGGCGGGCGCGCCCGGCCGATGATGCCGGCGACCAGCACGATCGTGGCGATATAGGGGGCCATTGCGAGGAACTCCGAGGGGATCGGCGTCTGCAGGATGGCGAGCTTCTGCTGCAGCGAATCGGCGAAGCCGAAGACCAGCGCCGCCATCAGCGCGCCCACCGGGTGCCAGCGGCCGAAGATCATCGCCGCCAGCCCGATGAAGCCGCGCCCGCCGGTCATGTTCTCGTCGAAGCGGCCGACCGTTCCGAGCGTGAACCAGGCGCCGCCGAAACCTGCGACCATGCCGCCCAGCGTCACGTTGACGTAGCGCGTCCAGTAGACGTTGATGCCGAGCGTGTCGGCAGCCTCCGGGTGCTCGCCCACGGCGCGGGCACGCAGGCCGTGACGCGTGTGGAAGAGGTAGTAGGTGGCGATCGCCACCAGGATCAGCGCGCCGTAGACAAAGATGTTCTGCTGGAAGAGCACCGGCCCGATGACCGGGATGTCGCTGACATAGGGGATATAGATGCGGCGAAAGACGGGCGCGTTGTTGAGGAAGCGGTACTGCGTCAGCACCTGGCTGCTGACATAGGACGTGAGCCCGAGCACGAAGAGGTTGATCGCGACGCCGGCGACGATCTGGTCCACCCGGTAGGTGACGACCAGCGCCGCGAGGATGAAGCCGAACAGACCGCCGACGCAGACAGCCGCCACGATGCCGCCGATGCCCCCGATCAGCGAGCCGGCGACCGCGCCGGTGAAGGCTCCCGCAAGCAGCATGCCCTCGATGCCGATGTTGATGACCGCGACGCGCTCGCACAGCACCCCGGCGAGGCCGCCGAGCGCGATCGGCACCGCCCGCACCATCGTCGCCTCCAGCATGCCGGTGAGCGAGAAGGCCTTGCCGGCCGTCGCCCACGCTAGGAAGGCGGTGACGACCAGGAGGAAGCCGATGCCGAGCAGCAGGCTCGACCAGCGCGCCCCGCCGCGCATGAACATGCGGAAGCCGAAGAAGGCGAGCACCGCGGCGATGACATAGGAATAGGGCGCGGCGGGGACCACGAGGTTCGGTATCGCGAACGGGTCGTTCGGCCGCGTCAGCCGGAACGTCGCGTCGCCGTGACCCGCCGAGCCCCACCCGAACACGCCCGCGACGAGCAAGGCCAGCGCGATGAGAACCCAGCCGATGATCTGCGTCTGGCGCTGCCGGGCAAGCTCGATGTCCCGGATGTGGCCGCCGGCGCTTTCGGTCGCCGCCATGGGGTCACCCGCCTCCTTCGGCCGTCGGCTGCGTCGCCGTCACGGGTGTCGGCGCGTGGCGGGCCCTGTGGAAGACCCACGGGAATATCGTGCGCACCAGCATGGGCGCGGCGATGAAGACGATGATGAGCGCCTGGATGATGGAGATGAGGTCGATGCTGACCCCGGCTGAGACCTGCATCTGCCGGCCGCCTGCCTCTAGCGCGCCGAAGAGCAGCCCGGCAAGGAGCACGCCGATCGGATGGCCGCGTCCCAGCAGCGCAACGGCGATGGCGTCGAAGCCGATGCCGGCGGAGAAGTTGGGCGAGGCGCGCCCGAGCACGCCGAGCACTTGGTTGGCGCCGGCGAGACCGGCAAGCGCGCCGGCGATCGCCATCACCGCGACGATCAGGAAGCCGGAGCGCATGCCCGCGTAGCGCGCCGCGTCGGGACTGGCGCCGGCGGAGCGGAACTCGAAGCCGAGCGTGGTGCGGAAGAGGAGCCAGTAGATCAGAAGGACGGCGGCCAGCATGACGAAGAGGCCGCCATGCAGCCTGAGGTTCGGATCGAGCCAGAGCAGCAGCTTCGGAAGCGTCGCGCTATCCAGCACGGACTGCGAGATGGGGTCGGCACGCCCCGGGCGCTGGAAGAACGGGCTGCGCAGGAGGTAGTCGATCAGCCGGAAGGAGATCAGGTTGAGCATGATGGTCGTGATGACCTCATGCGCTCCGGTCGCGGCCCGGAGCCATCCGGCGATCGACGCCCAGAGCGCGCCGACCAGCGCGCCCGCTATGAGGGCGAGCGGAAGATGGACGAAGGCGGGAAGCCCTGCGAACGAGAAGCCCACGGCGACAGCCGCCATGCCGCCCACGAGAAGCTGCCCCTCGGCGCCGATATTGAACAGGCCGGCGCGGAAGCCGAGCGCGATCCCGAGCCCGGCAAGCGTGAGCGGCGTCGCCGCGGTAAGGGTCTCCGACAGGGCGTAGGCCGAGCCGAGCGAGCCGGTGAAGAGCGCGGCGAATGCCCGCTTGATGGTGAAGAGATCGACTCCGGTGGCGAGCATCGTGATGCCGCCGAGGATCAGCGCCATCACGACCGCGATCACCGGAACGATGAGGACGTCCTCGATCGTGAAGCGGGTGACGAGGGCGCGCCGCAGCAAGGCGTTCCGCGGCGTCTCGCGCTGCACGGCCTCGCTCATGCCGCCTTCGCTCCGGCGCCCGCCATGGCGAGGCCGATCTCGTTGACGCTCGCCCTGCCGGCCTCGAACTCCGCTACGATGCGTCCGCGATACATCACCAGGATGCGGTCGGAGAGGCCGAGGATCTCGTCGAGCTCGGTGGAGACGATGAGCACGCCGACGCCGGCGTCGCGCGCCTGCACGATGCGCTTGTGGATGTATTCGATCGAGCCGACGTCGACGCCGCGCGTGGGCTGGGAAGCGACGAGCAGCCTGATCTCGCGAGACATCTCGCGCGCCACGACGAGCTTCTGCTGGTTGCCGCCGGAAAGGTGGCCGGCGAGATCGAAGATCGACGAGGTGCGCACGTCGAAATCCGTGACGATCTGCGCCGTCGCTTCGTGGACTGCCGGCCAGCGCAGCGAGAGGCCGGACGAGTACCGGTCGTCGTAATAGGTGTCGAGGACCATGTTCTCGGCGATGGTGAACGCGCCGATCATGCCGGACCGCTGCCGGTCCTCCGGGATGTGCGCCATCCCAAGCTTGTGCCGCTTGCGTGCGGAAGCCTGGGTCACGTCCTCGCCGAGGAACGACACGGTGCCGCGCACTGGATGGCGCAGTCCCGTCAGCGCTTCCACGAGCTCCGTCTGGCCGTTGCCCTGCACGCCGGCGATGCCGACGATCTCCGCGGCGCGGACCTGAAGGTCGACGCCGTCGACGGCGACCTCCTCGCGCTCGTCAAGCACGTGCAGGCCGCGAACGTCGAGGAGCACGTCGCCGGCCTTCGCCTCCTCCTTCTCCACCTCGAAGCGCACCGCCCGGCCGACCATCATCTCGGCGAGCTCGGCGTCGGTGGTGGTCTTCGGGTCGCCCTCGCCGACGATCCTGCCGCCGCGCAGCACGCTGATGCGGTCCGCCACCTCGCGCACCTCGTGCAGCTTGTGCGTGATGAAGACCAGCGCCTTGCCGGCGTTGCGCAGCGAGCGCACGATCCCGAAGAACTCCGTCACCTCCTGCGGCGTCAGCACCGCCGTCGGCTCGTCGAAGATCAGCACGTCGGCCGACCGGAACAGGACCTTGACGATCTCCACGCGCTGCTGGATGCCGACCGGAATCTCCTCGATGACGGCGTCCGGGTCCGCATCGAGGCCATATTCGCCGCTGATCTGCCGGACCTGCTCGCGCGCCGTCTTGAGGTCCAGGCGGTCGAGCCGTCCGGTCGGCTCCACGCCGAGGACGACGTTCTCAGCCACCGTGAAGACCGGCACGAGCATGAAGTGCTGGTGCACCATGCCGATGCCGGCGCGTATGGCGTCGCCGGCGCCGTCGAACCGGACGGGCTTGCCGTCGATGAGGATCTCGCCCTCGTCGGCGCGGTAGAGGCCGCTCAGGATGTTCATCAGCGTGGTCTTGCCGGCGCCGTTCTCGCCGAGCAGACCGAGAATCTCTCCGGCCCGGATTTTTAGATTGACGTCGGAGTTGGCAACGACCTCGCCGAACCGCTTGGTGATGCCGCGAAGCTCGATGTCCAAAGCCGGAAGCCCCCGCACATGCTGTGAGACCCGCCGCCTAGGAGACCCGCCGCGCGCCCGACAGGGGCGCGGCGGGTCCGCGACGCGCTATCCGCCAGAGCTGGCGGCGGTCATCCTTCGACGGAGATCGAGCCGTCGATGATGCCCTGCCGCAGCTCGTCGAGTTCGGCTTTCAGCTCATCGGGAACGGCGGAGTCCAGGTCGTGGAAGGGGGCAAGCCCGACACCGCCGTTCTCAAGCGTGCCGACGATCACGCCGCCTTCGAACGAGTCGCCCATGGCCAGCTCGATCGCCTCTACGACGGTGGCGTCCATCTGCTTCAGCACGGAGGTGAGATAGACGTGCTGCCTCTCCGGATCGGTCTCGTACTGATCGGCGTCCACGCCGATGATCTTCAGGCGTTCGACGCCGAGCTCGTTGGCCAGCGCGGCGGAGCCGAGCCCTACCGGGCCGGCCACGGGCATGACGATATCGGCGCCCTCGTCGTAGAGGTTCTGCGCAAAGGCGCGGCCGTCGTCGAGGGAATCGAAGTTGTTGGTGAACAGGCCCTCCTGCGTATCGGCGTCCCAGCCGAGCACCTGCACGTCGGCGCCCTTCTGCTCGTTGTAGTAGTCGACCCCATGGACGAAGCCGTTCATGAATATCGTTACCGGCGGGATGTTAATGCCGCCGAATGTGCCGACGATCCCGGATTCCGACATGCCGGCGGCGAGGTAGCCGGCGAGGAAAGCGGCCTGGTCGGTCGCAAAGACCTGTCCGAGCACGTTCGGCAGAGGCGGGTCATAGGCGAAGTCGACGATGGAGAACTTCTGGTCCGGGTTGGCTTCCGCCGCCGCCTTGGTGGCGTCGCCGAGCAGGAAGCCGACCGTGACGATCAGGTCGCAGCCTTCCGAGATGAACGAGTTGATGTTCGGGTCGTAGTCGGTCTCGGCGCTCGATTCCAGGAGCTTGCCATCGACTCCCATCTCGGCCTCGGCGTCCTGGATGCCTTTCCACGCGGTCTGGTTGAAGCCCTTGTCGTCGACGCCGCCCGTGTCGGTCACCTGACAGGCGGAGAACGCCGCCGCCTGCGTCGTCATGGCGCCGATCATCGCAGCGGCCGCGAATGCGGCAAGCGTGGCCGTAAGTGCTCTGGATTTCACGTCTCCCTCCATTTGCCAACTCCCGGGCCCTCTGCATCGCGCCGCCAGAAATACCTGCAGGATGCTCGACAAGGGCTTGCGGCAAGCTTTGCATTTTCGCCCGGTATCGCCAAGGCTCTTTGCTGGCCCGGAGGCAGCACTCGGGCGCAAGGGAGCAGGCTGACGGAAGCAATCCGACTCGCTACAAGGGGCACGCTCCTTCTTCGATTCTCGACCGCTCACCATGCCGGAAGCCCAGTTTCCCTCTCCCCGCAGGCCGGCTCGGCGGCTGGCGGCGCTCGCCGCCGCACTGGCGTTCGGCCTGGGGCTCGCGGCCTGCAGCACCACCGGCGGGCGCCAGCCCGTGACGCCGATGCACGTCGATGCCGGGCGCGCCGCGCAGCTCATCTCCGCCTACCGGGCACAGAACGGCCTCGGTCCGGTCGGCGTGGACTCGCGGTTGATGCGCGTGGCCGCTGACTATGCGCGGACGATGGGCGAGCGGGACCGGATCAGGCACGGGCTCGGCGGGTCGCTGCCGCGGCGCGTGACCGCCGCCGGTTACCACTGGGGCTACGCCGCGGAGAACCTCGCCGCCGGCTATTCCGGCATCGAGGACGCCATGCGGGGATGGAAGGCCTCGGCCGGGCACCGCCAGAACCTCCTCAGCCCCTACGCCACGGAGATCGGGATCGCCGCAGTGGCGACGCCGGCGGGCTCCCGCCACCGCAACTACTGGGCGCTCGTGCTCGCGACGCCGCAGCCGGAGCGCGCCGTAGCGCGCACCGTGGCGCTGGACCCGCGATGAGCGCCGATGAGCTCTTCCAGGCCGCGCGCGACGCCATGCGGCGGGCGCATGCGCCGTATTCGCAATTTCCGGTCGGCGCGGCGATCTTGACCGACCGCGGCAAGGTGTTCGCCGGGTGCAATGTCGAGAACGCCTCCTATCCGGAAGGATGGTGCGCCGAGACCTCGGCGCTCGCGCACATGGTGACGGCCGGCGAGACACGGATCGCGGAGGTGGCGGTCGTGGCACAGAAGATGCCGCGCATCACGCCGTGCGGCGGCTGCCGGCAACGGCTGAAGGAGTTCGGCACGGCCGAGACCATTGTCCACCTTTGCGACGAGAGCGGCGTTGTGGAGAGCGTCACGCTCGGCGAGCTCCTGCCAAGGGGTTTTGCGCTTGGCTGACGCGGGCGACACGGCGAAGAGGAACGCGGCGCTGATCCGCGCCCGCTCCCCAGTCGCGCCGCGGGTGGGGATCGTGCTCGGCTCCGGGCTCGGCGATTTCGTCGAGTCGGTGGGCGATGCGGTTGCGATACCCTACGGCGAGCTTCAGGGCTTTCCCATCCCGTCCGTCTCCGGCCATGCCGGAACGCTTGTCGTCGGCCGGATCGGCGGCGAGACTGTCGCCGCGATGGCGGGCCGGGGGCACTTCTACGAGCACGGCCGCGCCGACATCATGCGCCCGGCGCTGGAGACGCTCTTCGCGCTCGGCGTCCACGACCTGATCCTCACCAACGCGGCCGGCGGGCTGCGCCACGAGATTCCTCCCGGCTCCGTCATGCTGATCGCCGACCACATCAACCTCAATACCGGCAATCCGCTGATCGGCGAGCCGAGCGACGCGCGCTTCGTGGGGCTGACGCAGGCCTACGACGGCGCGCTGCGCGAGACCGCTGTGTCCGCGGCCTCCGCAGAGGACATCGCGCTGCCGCAGGGCGTCTACATGTGGTTCTCCGGCCCGAGCTTCGAGACGCCGGCGGAGATCCGCGCCGCGCGCATCCTGGGCGCCGACGCGGTCGGTATGTCGACCGTCCCGGAGGTGATCCTGGCCCGCTTCCTCGGGATGCGCGTGCTGGCCTTCTCCGTCATCACGAACTATGCGGCGGGCATGACCGGCCAAGAGCTGTCGCATCAGGAGACCAAGGACGTGGCGCCGCAGGGCGGCGCGAAGCTGAAGCGGATCCTGGCGCGCATGCTTGCCGATTGGCCGGCAGACCGCCAGCGGTCACTCTGACAGCCCAGCAGCGCGCAGGTCGTCGAGGAAGCCGTCGTAGAGCGCGTCGGCGAAGAGAAGCCGCTCACGCACCGTGGTTACCGTCGTGTCCGGTGCGATCTCGATGAGCCGCCGGACAGTTTCGCGCGCCTCCTCGATCCGTCCGAGCCTCGCGAGGCACAGCACCATGAGCGTGAGGCCCGGGGCGAAGGCCGGGTTTGCCTCGACGCTTCGGCGCACGCTTGCCAGCGCCTCCTCGTTGCGTCCGAGCGACACGTTGGCTGCGGCGGATGCGGCCTCGGGCATGTAGCGCAACGGATCGAGCGGGCTGAGGCGTTTCGATCGTTCCGCATGCCAAAGCGAGCGCTCGCATTGTCCGGTCATCATGTCGACGACGGCGCTGATCGTGTGCGCGTGTGCGGAGCTCGGGTTCAGTGCGATGGCGCGCTCCAGCATGACGAATGCGACGTCGTGATTCCGTGCGAGCGCGCTCGTCGCGAAGGCGGCGAAGGCAAGCGTCGTCGCGTCGTCGGTCCTGGCATTCGCCACCTGCTCGGCATGGTGCAGCGCCGCCTCCTTGTCCTTCGGGTCGCGCCCGCCCCAGAGATAGCGCTGCTGCCGGCACCATGCTGCCACGCCATGTGCCTCGGCATAGGCGGCATCGAGCTCGATGGCCTTGTCGAGGAGGGCGAGCGCTTCCGACCTTCCGGCCGGAGTGAACGAATAGGCCTGCTCGAGGGCGCGCAGGTAAAGGTCGTAGGCGTCGAGGTTGTCGGGGCGCTTGCGTTTGGCCCGGCCGATTTCCGCCAGCCGAACCGACGGCTCGATCGCCGCGACCACGCCGGCGGTGATCTCGTCCTGCAGATCGAAGACGTCCGCGAGCGTTCCATCGAACCTTTCCGCCCAGAGATGCCCGCCGGTCTCGGCCTCGATGAGCTGCGCGGTGATGCGGACGCGGGTGCCCGACTTCCGCACGCTGCCCTCCAGAACGTAGCGGACGGAGAGGTCGCGTCCCACCTTGCGGATATCGGGCGAGGCGCCCTTATAGGCGAAGGTGGAGTTCCGGGCGATCACGGTCAGCCAGCGGATACGGGCGAGTCCGGTGATGATCTCCTCGACCATGCCGTCGGCGAAATAGTCCTGCTCCGGATCGCCGCTCATGTTGGCGAAGGGCAGCACGGCGATGCCGGGCCGCTCGCTGCGCAGAGCATTGCCCGCCATTGCGGCGGGCGTTGCGGGCATGCCGTCGAGGCGCACGCGCCAAGCGCGGACCGGGCGCTCGATATTCTTCATCTTCTGCTCGCCCAGGTCTTCGAACTCGTACTCGAGGCGCTGCGCGACCTGCTCGTGGACACTTCCGGAGATCAGGACGCCCTGGGGGTCCGACAACGCCTCAAGCCGTGCCGCGATGTTCACGCCCTCGCCGTAGACGTCCTTGTCGTCGATGATGACGTCGCCAAGGTTGACGCCGATGCGGAAAGCGATGCGCCGATCCGGCGGCTCGGCCTGCTGGTGTGTGGCAACCGACTTCTGGATGACGCAGGCGCACCGCACCGCGTCGACGGCGCTGGCGAATTCGACCAGCGCCCCGTCCCCTGTCAGCTTCACCAGCCTGCCATGGTGCTCGGCGATGAGGGGCTCGATGGTCTCGCGGCGCAGAGCTTTGAGCCGCGACAGCGTCTCTTCCTCGTTCGCCTCCATGAGTCTCGAATAGCCGACGACGTCGGCTGCAAGCATTGCCGCCAATCTTCTCCGGGCGCGCTCCTTCTCCATGCTGGCTCGATCGCGTCCCGGCCTCAGGCCGTGGTCTCGATATTCTCCTTCCACTCCTTCTCCACGAACTCCTTCGAAGAGTTCGTCTTCGGAAAGGGAATGCCGGGCGGATCGACGTTCAGAAAGGCGCAGAGAGGCCCCCACCCGTCGCGGAGATCGAACGTCAGCAGGCGATCGGCCGGGATCTCCGACTGCACCTCGACGATGTGGTTGCGGAAGATGTCCGTGGCGTAGCTCCGGTCGGACAGGCGGTTGTCGAATGTCTGCGCTTCGACTGTCCGGTGCGCCATCTCGGCGATCGCGTTGACGTGCGGGGTCGGATGCTTTCCGCGCCCGGCGAGGAAGCCCATGATCGTCGCCTGCACGCTGTCGAACCAGTCGTCGGGGTCGCGCACGGTCAGGACGACCTTGGCTTTCGGGTAGTGCCGGCAGAGCTCGCGCCAGTATCTTGCGCCTGGCCAGTCGACCTGTGAGCGGTAGCCGCGGAAGCCGACGTCCCAGTCGACCGGCTCGCCGCGCGCCGCCGCTTCCCAGAACGGGAGAGCCGCGGGGTTGTCGCGCACCTCGAACATGTGATGACACGGCCCGAACCCGAGGTGCTCGAAGGCGAGTTTCAGCGAGTTCGTTCCGGTGCGGCCGAAACCCGGACCAATGATCTCCAGCGGCATCGTCTATTCCCTCCCGCATCACCTCCATAGCATTTCGCGGGGCCGCCGCCGATGGGAATCCCACAGGCGGCTCGGCTGGGCCGCCGGCGATGGCCTTGACCCCGGGGAGCGATTGCACAAGGGATCGAGGCAGGCTGAGACGGAGACGCGCCGAATGCCCATGCTGCCGCAGGAGGTGATCCGCAGGAAGCGCGACGGCGGGGAGCTGTCGCGCGAGGAGATTGCGTTCCTCATCGAAGGCCTGACCGACGGCAGCGTGACGGAAGGGCAGGTGGCGGCGTTCGCCATGGCGGTGTTCTTCCGCGGTATGACGATGGAGGAGCGCGTCGGACTGACGCTGGCGATGCGCGATTCCGGCGACGTGCTCGACTGGCCCGACGCGAA
>CAZMJQ010000255.1:0-2586 GCA_964566475.1 uncultured Propylenella sp.
ACCATCAAGGAGCGCTTCGAGGCCGAGTGCGGCTGCGCGCTCGAATGGGTGGCGACCGACGACGCGGGGACACTCCTGTCGCGCCTGAAGCTGGAAGGCGAGGGGACGAACGCCGACGTTGTCCTGGGCCTCGACACGAACCTCATCGCGGAGGCCGAGGCGACGGGGCTGTTCCAGCCGCACGGGGTGGACGCCGGTGAAGTCGAGCTGCCGGTGGAATGGACGAACGAGACGTTCCTGCCCTTCGACTGGGGCTGGTTCGCCTTCGTCTACGACGAGACGCGCCTTGCGGCGCCGCCAGAGAGCCTCGACGAGTTGGTGAACGCCGAGGACGGACCGGCCGTGGTGATCCAGGACCCGCGGACCTCGACGCCCGGCCTGGGGCTGCTCCTGTGGATGCGCGCGGTCTACGGCGACGACGCGGCCGCAGCGTGGGAGAAGCTGGCTCCGAAGATCGTGACGGTCACGCAGGGGTGGTCGGAGGCCTACGGGCTGTTCCTCGAGGGCGAGGCGGACATGGTGCTCTCCTACACGACATCGCCGGCCTACCATCAGATCGTGGAGGGCGATCAGACCAAGAAGGCGGCGATCTTCCCGGAAGGCCACGGCATGCAGATCGAGGTGGCCGGCATGACGAACGCGACCGACGCGCCCGCGCTCGCCCGCGCTTTCCTTCAGTTCATGCTGTCGGAGCCGTTCCAGTCGGCGATCCCGGAGGGCAACTGGATGTATCCGGCAACCGTGCCGGAGGACGGCCTTCCCGACGCGTTCGCCCTGCTTCCGACGCCGGAGAAGTCGCATCTGACGGCGCCGGCGGATGTCGCGGAGAACCGACGGGCGTGGATCGACGAATGGCTCGGCGCGATGAGCCGGTGAGGTGAGCCGAAGGGGCGAAGAGGGCCGACGCGGGGGCACGGTCAGCACGCCGGCGCCGTTGCCCCCACCCGAAGCTTTCCGCCGCTTCGCGGCGTCAAACTTCGACCTCCCCGCAAGGGGGAGGTGGGGGCGCGCCGTTGGCGCCGGGTTCCGGCCGTGAGGCTGCTTCCCGGTATCGCGGCACTGGCGATCATCTTCGCGGTCATCGGGGCAGCGTTCCTCGGCATTCTCGCGGCGGCGGGTCCGGAGCCGGCGGAGCTGCCGTGGCGCTATGTGGGGCGCGTCGTGCGCTTCACGCTGCTGCAGGCGACGCTCTCCACGCTTCTCTCCGTCATTCTGGGCGCGGCGCTGGCGCTGGCGCTGGCGCGGCGCGTGCGCTTCCCCGGCCGCAACGTCTTCATCGCGGCGCTCAACCTGGCGAGCGTGCTGCCGCAGGTGGTGGCGGCGTTCGGCATCGTGGCGGTGGCCGGCCGCGCCGGCTGGCTGGGCGAAGGGGCCCGGGCGCTCGGCTTCGACCCCGGCGGCTGGCTCTACGGCCTGCCGGGCATCCTGATCGCTCATGTCTTCTTCAACGCGCCGCTCGCCGCGCGCGTGTTCCTGGCGTCGCTCGCCGCGGTGCCGGGCGAGCACTGGCGGCTTGCCGCGCAACTCGGCATGCGGCCGGGGGCGCTCTTCCGGCTCGTCGACCTGCCGGTGATAAGGCGAGAGGCGCCAGCGCTTTCGGCGCTGATCTTTCTTCTCTGCTTCACCAGCTTCGCGGTGGTGCTGATGCTGGGCGGCGGGCCGGGCGCGGCGACGCTGGAGGTCGCGATATACGAGTCCGTCCGCTTCGACGTGGACTTTGCCCGGGCGGGGCTGCTGGCGCTCCTGCAGGTGGCAATCTGCCTGGCGCTGGCGCTGCCGGTGCTTTGGCTGACGCGCCGGCCGGGCGAGGCGGCGGCGGTCGGCGCGGCGATCGTGCGGCCCGACTCCCGCGCCGCGGGCATGCGGGCGCTCGACGGGGCTGTCCTCGCGGTCTCGGCCCTGCTCGTGCTGCCGCCGCTTGCCGCGGTCGCGTCGTCGGGGCTCGCCGCAATCGCCAGCCTGCTCCGGTCCGACGTGGCGCAGGCCGTCGCGACGAGCTTCGTCATCGCAATCCCGGCCGCGACCCTCTCGCTGGCGCTTGCGATCGGACTTGCGGTGTCCGCCCGGCGGCTCGCGACGTCGGGCCGGCCGGTCCTGGCGTCGGCCATGACCATGCCCGGGAGCCTGATCCTTGCCGTGCCGCCGGTGGCGGTCTCCGCCGGGCTCTTCGTGGTGCTCAGGCCGGTCGCCAATCCGTTCGCTCTCGCGATCCCGTTGATCATTCTCGTCAACGCCTTGATGGCGCTTCCTTTCGCGCTGCGTCAGGTGGAGCCGCCGCTGACGCTTTCCGCCGAGCGCTACGGGCGGCTGGCCGACAGCCTCGGCATTTCCGGGGTGTGGCGGCTGAAGCTGGTGGACTGGCCGCTAATGCGGCGGCCGTTCCTCGCGGCGCTCGCCATCGCCACGGCGCTGTCGCTCGGTGACCTCGGCGTGGCGGCGTTCTTTGGCTCGGGCAACCTCCTGACCTTGCCGCTGCTGCTCTATCAGCGCATGGGGGCGTATCGCATGGGCGAGGCGGCCTCCGTGTCGCTGCTCCTTGCGCTCCTGGTGCTGGCGCTGTTCCTGATGGCGCAGAAATGGTCCGAG
>CAZMJQ010000256.1:0-8465 GCA_964566475.1 uncultured Propylenella sp.
TCGGACTCGCCTTCGCCACCACGCCCCTCAGCTTCGCAATCCTCCTCCTCGCGCTGGGCTGCTTCGCGGCGATCTATCACCCGGTCGGCTCCGCCATGCTGGTGAGCAACGCCACGCGGCTCGGGCGCGAACTCGGCAGGAACGGCGTGTGGGGCAACCTCGGCGCGGCGCTCGCCTCCGGCGTGACGGCGCTGATCGCGGCGCAGCTCGGCTGGCGCGCCGCTTTCGCCGTTCCCGGCGTGATGGGGATCGTTGTTGGCGTTCTCTTCCTCCTCCAGGTGCCGAGCGAGCGCGGCGCCGCCGAGAAGCCGCCCGGCGAGAGGGCCGGAACGCTTCCCATCGCCAACCCGGCCGCGATCGCGATCCTCTATCTCGTCGCCGTCGTCGCCGGCGGCATCACCTTCAACGTCGTGACGATCGCGCTCCCCAAGGTCATCGATGAGCGGCTCGGCTTCGAGCTCCCGCTTTCCGCCGTCGGCACGCTGGCGACGTCCGTCTTCATCCTCGGTGCGCTGACGCAGCTCACCATGGGGCGGCTCGTCGACCGCATCGAGCTGCCGAAGCTTTTCGTGGGGCTGTCGCTGTTCCAGCCGCTCGGGCTCTTCCTCGCGGCCTTCGCGCTCGGCGTCCCCATGCTCGCCGGCATGGTCCTCGCCATGGCGTCCATCTACGGCCAGGTCGTCATCAACGACGCGATGATCGCGCGCTACGTGCTCCCGCATCTGAGAGCGAAGGCGTTCGGCCTGCGCTACTTCCTCGGATTCGGCGTCAGCGGCCTCGCCGTGCCGATGATCGCGCTGTTCCACGGGATCGGCGGGTTCCTGGTCGTGCTCGGGATCACTGCGGCGTTCGGCGCGACCGTCTTCGCGAGCGCCATCGGCTTCTTCGCGTTGACCCGTCAGAGGGCCGCCGCCGCTCCGGCTGAGTGAGCCCGCTAAGCGGATCCGAGCGCGCGGCGGTTATCGGCGTTTCACATGGCTTGTCCAAACCCGGCTGATCGTCGGCCAGCTCGACACCGGCAGGGGAAGCAGCCGGGAGGGGGCAACCGCCGGCACGCGGCCAAATATCGCTGACGAGACCAGCGCGGCGACAATGGGCGAAGGCAACCTCTCAGACGCGAGTGAGGAGGTGCGGACGTGGGGAAGGCGACAGGCGGCCGAAGCCGCCGCGCCTGCCGAAGCGGTGATCTGGAGCATGCGCTGATGCGGTTGGCGCCTGTCGTGCCGCAATCCGGGTGACGGCCTGCCGCGTCCTGTCGTGGAACGGACGCCGCAAAGTGGTAAGGTCGCTGCAAGACCGCCCGCAACGAGTCGGGGGCTAAGGAGAATGTGCAAGGGAGGCAGCGGTGCCGAGCCGTTACGACGAGGAGAAGAGACGCCGCATCGAAGCCACAGGAAAGCTGCTCTCGGGCGAGCCCGACGGCAAGATGCTGGTCCGCTTTGCCGAGCTGCTCTTCGCGCACGGGGCCGGCGAGGACATCGTCGAATACGACGCCGCCGCGCTCGCGGAGGTCTGCCGCGACGCCTTCGCGTTCTTCCGCAGCTGGCCCGAGCCGTCAGCGGTGCGCGTCGCCGACCTGGAGGGCACCGACGCCTCGGGACGGCGGCACACGGCGATCGAGCTTTCCACTGCCAACCGCCCGTTCGTCTTCGATTCGGTGCTGGCCGAGCTGCAGGCACACGGCCATATGGCGCGGCTCGTCGTGCATCCGATCATCGAGGTCGAGCGAAACGGGAAGGGCGAGGTCGTCGACTTCGGGCCGGCGCATGGGGAGGCGGCACCGGGGCGCCAGCGCGAGAGCTTCGTGCACGTTCACGTGCCGCTCATCCGCGACGAGGCGGCGAAGGCCGCGCTCATCGAAGGGCTGAAGACGCTGCTGCGCGAAGTGCAGCTCGCAACGGACGACTGGCGCGCCATGCGCGTGCGTCTCCATAGCGCCATCACGGCGTTCAGCGTGAACCATCCCACACTTGCCGATGCCGTCACCGACGAGACCATTGCCTTCCTGCAATGGCTGGAGGAGGACAACTTCGTCTTCCTCGGGATGCGCGAATACGCCTATAGCGGCGACATCGACTCGCTCGCCGAGGCGCCGGCGGCGGCGGGGCTCGGTCTGCTCCGCGATCCGAACGTGACCGTGCTGCGGCGCGGCAGCGAAGCGGTCACGATGTCGCCGGAGATCCGCGCGTTCCTCGTCGCCAGCGATCCGATCATCGTCACCAAGGCCAATGTGAAGTCTCGCGTGCACCGGCGCGACTACATGGATTATGTCGGGGTGAAGATATTCGAAGAGGGAAAGGTCACGGGCGAGCTGAGGATCGTCGGGCTCTTTACTTCCACCGCCTTCACCCGCTCCGTGCTCCGCATCCCCCTGATCCGCCAGCGGGTGAAGGAGACCCTCGAGCGCGCCGGGTTCGACCCCTTGAGCCATTCCGGCAAGGCGCTCCTCAACATCCTGGAGCACTATCCCCGCACCGAGCTGTTCCAGGCCGATACGGAGGAGCTGTTCGAGTCCGCGACCGCGATCCTGCAGCTGGAGGAAAGGCCGCGCGTGCGAGCGCTGCCGCGGCGCGACCGCTTCGACCGGTTCGTGTCCGTCCTCGTCTTCGTGCCGCGCGACCGCTACTCCTCCGACCTGCGCCAGCGGATCGGCAACTCGCTTGCCGTGCACTACGACGGCAGGCTCTCCGCCTTCTTCCCCGATTTCTCCATGACGCACCTGACGCGCGTGCAGTTCATCATCGGGCGCAATCCGGGGGAGGGGCCGGAACCCTCGCAGGGCGAGCTCGAAGCGAGCATCCGGGCGATCGTGCGCACCTTCGACGACGACCTCGCCGAGGCGCTCAACGCCACGTTTTCGCCGGAGCGCGCAGCCGAGCTGCAGCACGACTATGCCGACGCCTTCGCATCGGACTATCGCGCGGCGTTCACCGCCGACGATGCCCTGCGCGACATGGAGATCGCCGAGCGGCTGGCGCCGGAGGACATCGAGGTCTGCTTCTTCCGCCGTGCGGGCATGTCGGAGAGCGCCGCGCTGATGAGCTTTCACCACGTCGGCGATCCGATCCCGCTGTCGCGCCGCGTGCCGCTGCTCGAGTGCATGGGCTTCAAGGTCATCAACGAACGGACCTACCGCATCGTGCGCACCGACGGCCCGAACCTCTACCGTCACGACATGACGCTCGTGCGCACCGACGGCGAGGCGCTCGACCTTGCTGCCGCCGAACGGCTGCGCGATGCGGTGCTGGCCGTCTGGCACGACAAGGCGGAGAGCGACGGCTTCAACATGCTCGTCCTGACGGCGGGACTGCCCTGGCGGCAGGCCGCGTTGCTCAGAACCATCGCGCGCTATCTGCGGCAGACCGATCTTCCCTATTCGATCGATTATCTCGCCGGTGCGCTGCAGCGCTATCCGGGGGTTGCCGCGCTGCTGACGGACTTTTTCGCCGCCCGCCTCGACCCAAAGACCAGGGGGCGGGAGAAGGCGGAGCAGCGCATCCGCAAGGACTTCGAGACGGCGCTGGAGAAAGTGGCGAGCCTCGACGACGACACGATCCTGCGCGCCTTCGAGCAGGTGGTCGCGGCGACGCAGCGCACGGACTTCTTCGCGGTCGAGCCCGGCGAGGAGCCGGCCGCGGTAACGCTGAAGATCAAGCCGAAGAAGCTCCCCTTCGTGCCGCTGCCGCGGCCGTTCCGCGAGATCTTCGTGCATTCGCCCGAGGTGGAGGGGGTGCATCTGCGCTTCGGCCCGGTGGCGCGCGGCGGCCTGCGCTGGTCGGACCGGCCGCAGGACTTCCGCACCGAGGTGCTCGGGCTCGTGAAGGCCCAGCAGGTGAAGAACGCGGTGATCGTGCCGGTGGGCGCCAAGGGAGGCTTCGTGCCGGGGCGGCTGCCGGCCGCCGGCCGCGAGGCGATCTTCGAGGCGGGGCGCGGCGCCTATATCCGCTTCGTCGACCGGCTGCTTTCCGTCACCGACGACATCGAAGGGGACGCCATCGTGCCGCCGAAGGACGTCGTGCGCCACGACGGCGAGGACGCATATCTCGTGGTCGCCGCCGACAAGGGCACGGCGACCTTCTCCGACACAGCCAACGGCATCGCGTTGAAACGCGGCTTCTGGCTCGGCGACGCCTTCGCGTCGGGCGGCTCGGCCGGCTACGACCACAAGGCCATGGGCATCACCGCGCGCGGCGCGTGGGAGGCGGTGAAGCGCCACTTCCGCGAGATGGATGTCGACATACAGACGCAGCCCTTCACGGTCGCCGGCGTCGGCGACATGTCCGGCGACGTGTTCGGCAACGGCATGCTACTGTCGCGTGCGACGAAGCTGATCGCCGCGTTCGATCATCGCGACATCTTCCTCGATCCGGATGCGGATCCGGAGGCGTCGTTCGAGGAGCGCCAGCGGCTCTTCGACCTGCCGCGCTCTAGCTGGCAGGACTATGACCGTGCACTGATCTCGAAGGGC
The DNA here is from genome assembly GCA_964566475.1 of uncultured Propylenella sp. Classification (GTDB taxonomy): domain Bacteria; phylum Pseudomonadota; class Alphaproteobacteria; order Rhizobiales; family Afifellaceae; genus DASWJZ01. The sequence continues at coordinate 4,469 of CAZMJQ010000256.1, forward strand.
GGCGGGGTGTTTTCGCGCGCGCAGAAGGAGATCACGCTGAGCCCCGAGATCCGCAAGGCGCTCAAGCTCAGCAAGACGCGCGTGCGTCCGGGTGAGCTGATGACGGCGATCCTCAAGGCGCCGGTGGATCTGCTGTGGTTCGGCGGCATCGGCACATACGTGCGCGGACCAGGTGAGAGCAACGCGGAGGTCGGGGACAAGGCGAACGACGCCATCCGCATCATTGCCGCGGAGGTCGGCGCGAAGGTGGTTGGGGAGGGCGCCAATCTCGGCATGACGCCGAAGGCCCGCATCGCCTACGGGCTGAAAGGCGGGCGCTGTAACTCCGACGCCATCGACAATTCCGCCGGGGTGAACACCTCGGACGTGGAAGTGAACATCAAGATTGCACTGGCGCCGGCGGCGCGCAGCGGCCGGCTATCCGAGGAGGACCGGCTGAGCCTGCTCGCCGAGATGACCGACGACGTCGCGGGCCTGGTGTTGCGCAACAACTACCAGCAGACGCTCGCCATGTCGCTGGAAGCGATGCGCGGTAGCGACAATCTCGGCAACCAGATGCGGCTGATGGCGGAGCTGGAGGAGCGCGGCCTGCTCGACCGCGAGGTCGAGGACCTGCCGGCCGATGCGGCGCTCGAGGAGCGCGCCGACGCGGGGAAGGGGCTGACGCGCGCGGAGATCGGCACGCTGCTTGCTTTCGCCAAGATCGCATTGTTCAACGACCTGGTGAACAGCGCCGTGCCCGACGATCCGTATCTGGCGCGCGAGCTCTTCCGCTACTTCCCCGCCGAGATGCGCGAGCGCTTTGCCGATGATATCGAGTCGCACAGGCTGCGACGCGAAATCATCGCCACGCAGCTCGCCAACTCGGTGATCAACCGCGGCGGCCCGACCCTGCTCGTTGCGGCGCGCGACCGGACCGGCGACACGCCCGCCGATCTCACGCGCGCCTATGCTGCGGTGCGAGACAGCTTCGCGATGCAGGAGCTGAATGCGGAGATCGATGCGCTCGACGCGAGAATGTCCGGCAGGCTGCAGCTGGAGCTCTACGCCACCGCGCAGGGCGTGCTGGTCGACCGTATCGCTTGGTTCGTGAGCAACCTCGATTCCACTATGGGACTCGCCGAGATCGTGGAGCACTACCGCGCCGGCCTCGACAAGCTTGCCGGATTGCTCCCCTCGTTGCTCTTGCGCGAGCAGGCCAAGGCCGTGCGCGAGACGACGCAGCGGTTGAAGGCGGGCCGCGTGCCGCAAGCGCTCGCGGCGCGGCTGGCGCTGCTGCCGATCCTGGCGCGCGCCAGCGACGTGATCCTCATCGCCGACCGCACCGGGCGCAGCCTCAACGACGCGGCGCAGTCGTTCTTCGCCATCTCCGAGCGCTTCGGATTCGGCCATATCGACGCGATGACGCAGGAGGTGGAGACGAGCGAATACTACGAGGGCCTGGCGCTGCAGAAGGCGCGCGACAGTCTGGAGGCGGCGCACCGCGACCTCGCCCGCAGCCTCATCTCCAACGGCGGCGACATCGACGTGGCGACGTGGGAGAGCGCCTCGGGCGAACGCATCACCGCGACCGCGCAGCAGGTGGGGAAGATACTCTCCGACCGCCGCCCGAGCATGGCCAAGGTGTCGGTGGCGGCGAGCCTGCTGTCGGAGCTGGCGAGGGGATAGAATCAGCCCTTGACTAATATGGTTGAATCACCATAGTGACTGACAGGGTCGTCAAGCCGATCGAGTCGGTAGGATCGAGCTACCGGGATTTTCGCGCCTTTCCCGACGACGTGCAGGATGCGATGGGCTATGCGCTTTATCGCGCTCAGTTGGGCAAGGTGCACGGCAGCGCCAAGCCTTTGAAAGGGTTTGGCGGAGCTGCGGTGGTCGAACTCGTCGAGGACCATCGAACGGACACGTTCAGGGCGATCTACACTGTGCGCTTCGCCGACGTCATATACGTGCTTCATGCATTTCAGAAGAAAGCCAGAAAGGGCGCGCGAACGCCGAAGCATGAGATTGACGTGGTCCACAGGCGTCTCAAGGCGGCCGCGGACGACCATCGCTCGCGAAGGAGCCAAACGCGATGAGTGAGATCGATACGTCAATCAGGCGTGGAAGCCGCAACATCTTCGCGGACCTCGGCTACGCCGAGGCCGACAGTCATCTTCTCAAGGCGAGCCTAGTCAGCCGTATCCAGGACGTGATCGATCGTCGCGGGCTCACGCAGGGTGAGGCCGGGACGATCATGGGGATCGGTCAGCCGGACGTGTCCCGGATGCTTCGAGGCAACTTCCGCGATGTTTCTGTCGAAAGGCTCATGCGCTTCCTGCGCGCTCTCGGCTACGAAATAGATATCGTCGTTCGAGAGCCGGGCAGACCTGCCACCAGCCAGACGATCCATCTCCAGCCAGAGCGGGTGTGACGCTTCGGCGTCCTGCCGTGTTACCGAAATGACCGAGCAGGCCTTCGCCTCCTACCCCAGCCTTGCCGGCCGCACCGTCCTGGTAACCGGCGGCGCCAGCGGGATCGGCGAGGCGATCGTTCGCGCTTTCGCCGTGCAGAAGGCGAAGGTGGGCTTCGTCGACATCCTGGAGAAGGAGGGCGAGGCGCTGGCGAAGGAGCTCTCCGAAGGGGGCGCGACGGCGCATTTTCTCGCGGCGGACCTGACGGATATTTCGGCCCTGCAGGACGCGGTCACCGGGATCAGCGAGGCGCTCGGCACCATCACCGTTCTCGTCAACAACGCCGCGAACGACATGCGCCACGACTGGCGCGGCGAGACACCGGAGAGCTGGAACGCGCGGCTGGCGGTCAACCTCAACCATCAGTTCTTCGCCATCCAGGCGGTGGCGCCGGACATGATCGAGGCGGGCGGCGGCTCGATCGTCAATTTCGGTTCCATCTCCTGGCGGCTGGGGATGGGCGGCATGCCGGCCTATACGGCCGCCAAGGCCGCGGTGGAGGCGCTGACCCGCTCCTTCGCCCGCGACCTCGGCAAGCACAACATCCGCGTCAATGCCGTGCTTCCGGGCTGGGTGATGACGGAGCGTCAGGTGCGGCTGTGGGTGGACGAGACCACCGAGATGGTGCTGGAGGAGCGGCAGGCGCTGCCCGGCAAGCTCATGCCCGAGCACGTCGCGCGGCTGGTGCTTTTCCTCGCGGCGGACGACAGTGCGATGTGCTCCTCGCAGAACTTCATCATCGACGGCGGGTGGCTGTAGGCGCGCCGCCGCGTTCGTAGCCCGTAGCCCGCATGGAGCCCCCGGGTCCGGCCTTCGGCCGGCCCGAGGACAGGCTGTGCACAATGCGGGACGGACGTGGGGGCCGGAATGCTGTCCCGGATTACGGGGGTTTCGCCCCTCCATCCGGGCTACGAAGTTATGTCGTAGCCCGCTCCGGCGAGGGCCTCGGTGAGGGCCGCGTGGCCGATCTTCGCATATTTCAGCGGATTGGCTTTTGCCGGATCCTGCTCGGCCTCCACCACGAACCAGCCCTCGTAGCCGATCTCGGCGCAGAGTTTCGCCACGGCCTTGAAGTCGAGCATGCCGTCGCCGGGCACAGTGAAAACGCCGGCAAGCACCGCATCAAGGAACGACTGGCGCTCGCGGTCGAGGGATTTCAGCACGTCGGCGCGCACGTCCTTCGTGTGGACGTGGTTGATGCGCTTCCCGTGCCGCTTCGCCATCCTCAGCCCGTCGCCGCCGGCAAACGCGATGTGCCCTGTGTCGAAGAGGAGCCCCACCGCCTCTCCGGTGGCGTTCATCAGCCGGTCGACGTCGTCCTCCGTCTCGATGGCGGTCGCCATGTGGTGGTGGAAGGCGAGCGGCACGCCTTCCTCGCGGCAGTGCTCGGCGAAGGCCGTGAGCTTGCGGCCGTAGGCACGCATCTGGTCGTCGTCGAGGCGCGGGCGCCTGGCGAGCGGCACGTCGCGCCTGTTCTGCACCGTGCCGGTGGTCTCGCCGTAGACGATCACCGCCGCGCCGTTCTCGCGGAAGAGGTGGAGCTG
>CAZMJQ010000257.1:0-3513 GCA_964566475.1 uncultured Propylenella sp.
AGCAGCCGGAGATCTTCAAGACCGACGAAGAGCCGGCCGAGATGGGCATGAACCACTAGTCCGGCCAGCATTGAGGACGGGCCCGCTTCGGCGGGCCCGCCTTTCGCGCGTTCGTAAACACGGCTCGAGCCCATGAGTACCTCGGATACGATTAATCGGAAGGTCGGCCTGCGGCCCGACCGTTCCGTTCCGCGCTCGCGCGTCAATTCCGGCGATCCGGGCGTCGACAGGCGCGGGCGCTCGATGAATGCGCCGCCGTTCCTGAGCTACGGGTTCCGGCCGTTCTTCCTCCTCGGCGCCATTTATGCCGCGCTGGCCGTTCCGCTGTGGCTGTTGGCGTATCTCGGCGGCCAAGGTCCTTCCGGCACGTTCGATGCGCTCTCCTGGCACGCCCACGAGATGATCTTCGGTTACCTCGGCGCGGTGATGGCGGGGTTCATATTGACCGCGGCTCCGAACTGGACCGGGCGACTGCCGCTGAGCGGCGGTCCGCTCACCGCGCTCGTGGGGCTCTGGCTGGCCGGCCGTATGGCGATGTTCGCAAATCCGGAGCCGCTTTCGACCGCCGTCCTCGACCTGGCCTTTCCCATCGTGCTTGCCGCCGCGGTCTGGCGGGAGATCGTCGCCGGGCGCAACCTTGGCAACGCCCCTGTCGCATTGCTTCTTACGCTCTTTGCTGCAGCCAACCTGCTCGACCATGCGGCGGGTCTGGTCGGGGAGCTGCAGGGACACGGGATACGACTGGCGCTTGCCGCGGCGGCTCTTCTCATGACGCTGGTCGGCGGACGGGTGATACCGAGCTTCACGCGCAACTGGATGGCGCGGACGAAGCGGGCGCCGCTGCCGGCGCCGATGGACCATCTCGACCGGATGGCGATCGGGGTCACCGCGATCGTTCTGGCCGGATGGGTCGTCGCGCCCGATGCGTCATCCGTGGCGACCGGGCTCCTTGCGGCGGGGCTCCTTCTCCTGGCCCGCTTGGTGCGCTGGCGCGGTCATCGCACGCTCGCGGAGCCCATAGTGCTCGTCCTGCACCTTGGCTACCTTTGGCTCGCGCTCGCGCTGCTGCTCCTGGGCCTTTCCGGCCTCGCGCCTTCGAGCGTGCCCGTGTCGAGCGCCATCCATGCGCTCACCGCCGGAGCGGTCGGCACCATGACGCTCGCCGTCATGACCCGGGCGAGCAGAGGCCATACGGGCCGCGAGATCGTCGCCGACGGCGCAACTGTCGCGATCTACGCCCTCGTGACGCTCGGCGCGCTACTGCGCGTCCTGGCGCCGTTCACGGCGGACATGTACGCCCCGGTGCTCATACTCAGCGGGATAGCGTGGTCGGGTGCCTTCGCCCTGTTCGCGGTTTCCTATGGGCCGATGCTCGTCATGAAGCGGGCCGCCTAGACGTTCCGCTTGCGCGGGAGCACTGGCGGACATACGTCTGAGACCAGCGGCGCTCGCAGTGCCGAGCGCTACGAGTCTCGGAGGCCGGCTATGAGCGAAGCATCGTCCGAATATAGTCTCGACGTCCTGTCCGCCGCCGAGACTTGGCGCGGGGAGGGGCGCGGCGTGGCGCTTGCCACCGTGGTGGAGACCTGGGGCTCGGCGCCGCGTCCGGTCGGCAGCCATCTCGTCGTCGACGATGAGGGGAACTTCGAGGGCTCCGTCTCCGGCGGCTGCGTGGAGGGGGCGGTGGTCGGCGAGGCGCTCGACGTCATCGCGTCGGCAAAACCGCGCATGCTGGAGTTCGGCGTCGCCGACGAGACCGCCTGGCGCGTGGGGCTCTCCTGCGGCGGCAAGATCCGCGTCTACGTCGAGAAGGTGGACTGACCGCCGGGAAAGCCCCGGCGCTCGGCAGCTAAGCGCCCGCCTCTTCACGAACGAAGATGAAGGCTTCCTCCTCCACCCACGGGGTTTTCGTCGCGTGGAAGCGCCCGTGGCTCTCGAAGAAGGCGAGCCGGAACCCGAGCCGGCCCATGTGGCCGGTCAGGTCGGCCGTCGTGATGCCGAACTGCCAGAAATTGTGCAGGTCGCGGCGCTTTCTGCCGGTCCGCCGGTCCGTCTCGTCGAGCGTCCGGAACCAGTGCTCAAGCCGTTCGGCGTCGGTGTAGGGCACCCATTCCCTGTACCAGTCCGGCCCGTTGTCGATGAAGCGGACGGTCCTGTCGCCCGCCTTCCACATCTGGTTGAAGATGACGACAACGCGCGCCTTTGGCGCCCAGGCGGCCAGAAACTCGTCCCAGTCGAGTTCGACCTGGTGCAGCAGGATGTCGAACATCAGCAGCGCATCGACTTCCGGGAACGGCTCGATGAAGGGGCGCTCGTTGAACAGGCCCTGGCGCAGCTCGATTTGCGGGAAGGCCGCCGCGACACGCCTCGTCTCCTCGGTAATCCTCTGGTCCACGACATAGGCCCCGGCGATGTCGTGGCGCTCTACGAGGCCGATGCTGTAGCCGGCGTGCACGTTCCAGCACGCTCCGAGGTCCGCGAAGCTCCGGATGCCGTGCTCCCGCACGGCGCGGTCGGCGAGCGCCACCTTCGGCGCCCTGAGCGGCGAACGCGGCCCTGCCTCGGGCACAAGCGGGCGCCGGGCTCCGGGGAAGAGCCCCCTCAGCGGCCGCATTGGCGGATTTCCTGCAACTTCAATTCAAGGCTCCGGGTTTCGGCGCTCCTGTTCTCGCCCTAGATATGGCATGCTGGCAATGCCGGCGCGCACGGGTGCGTGGCGCCTGTGCCAGGGTGGAAACGGCCAAGCGAGCGGGTGACATGAAGCTCGAAATCCTCAAGCAGCTGAACGAGGCGCGCCGCGGCCGGCGCGCGGCGATCGTCGTCACCGACACGGAGAGCGGCGAGACCCGGTTCGTGCCGGGCCAGGCGGCCGCTCGCGATCAGCTCGCGGCTGAGCTGGAGAAGCGCCTGCGCTCCGGGCGCTCCGGCATGCTGGAGGACGGCCGCACGTTCCTCACCGTGCAGGTGCCGCCGCCGCGCATTGTCGTGATCGGCGCGGTCCACATCAGCCAGGCGCTGGCGCCGATGGCGAAGCTCGCCGGCTTCGACGCGACGATCATCGATCCGCGCACCGCATTCGCGACGCCCGAACGTTTCCCCGACGCTCCGCTTCTCGCCGAATGGCCGGAGGTGGCGATGAAGGAGGTCCCGCTCGACGCCTACACAGCGCTCGCCGCGCTCACCCACGACCCCAAGATCGACGACGTCCCGATCCTCGCCGCGCTCGAGGCCGACTGCTTCTATATCGGCGCACTCGGCAGCCGGAAGACGCACGGCAAGCGCGTCGAGCGGTTGCTGGAGCAGGGGGCTTCCGCTGCGTCGCTGGAGCGCATCCACGCACCGATCGGCATCGATATCGGCGCTGCGTCGCCAGCGGAGATCGCTGTGGCGATCCTGGCGGAGATCATCGCGGCTCTGCGGCGCGGGCGGCAGGCGGAACGCATGGCCGCCTGAGCGATCATGAAGTTCGGCTCAGTTCCGCTTGCCGAAGCCGAAGGCGCCATCGCCGCGCAC
>CAZMJQ010000258.1:0-5278 GCA_964566475.1 uncultured Propylenella sp.
TCGCAGATCGCGTCCACCGAATAGAGGGCGGGGAACTCCTGGTAGGCGGAGATGTGTCCGCATCCGACGCCGAGCCCCGCCACGCCGACCCTGAGCTGCCGCGTCATGTCAGGCTCCTCGTAGCCCGGATGGCGCGGCGACGCCGCGTAATCCGGGACGGCGGTCCCAACCGGAACTCACACCCCGCATTGCGCTGCGCTCCATGCGGGCTACGATCTGTCATGCGGCCCTCCCCGGCCGGCTGCCGGCGATGCGCGTGGCGCGCTCCTGCGCGATCAGCGTCAGCTCGGTGGCGTAGAAGCAGTGCTCCTGGGACATCGCGGTCTCGGTGCGTCTCAGCACGTCGTCGCGCAGCTCCTCGCCGTAGGTGATCTTCGTGTTCGAGCAATCGACGTGGCGCGTGCCCTTGCGGTCGACCAGGAACAGATGATCGCCGCCGGGCCGCCCTTCGAGGTCGATATATTTGCGAAGCTCGATCGTCCCCTCCGTGCCCAGGATGAACAGGCGCCCGTCGCCCCAGACGGGCAGGCCGTCCTGGGTGAACCAGTCGACGCGAATGTAACCCGTCGCCCCGTCGGAGACGAGGAGCAGCTGGCCGAAATCCTCGAACTCGGGCCGGTCCGGATGATCGAAATTGGCGATCTGGCTCGAGGCGACCTCCGCCTTCGTCGCGCCGGTGAAGAACAGGAACTGCTCGACCTGGTGCGAGCCGATGTCGCAGATGATGCCGCCGGTGCGCTCGCGGCTCCAGAACCAGTCCGGGCGGGCGTAGTTGCCGACCTTGTGCGGGCCGAGGCCGATGGTCTGCAGCACCCGCCCGATCGCGCCTTCTTTCACCAGCGTCTCCGCGGCGACGGTCGCAGGCTGGGTGTAGTGCTCGGAATAGAGGATGGAGAGGATGCGGCCCGTCTCCGCCTGCGCCTTGCGCAGCTCGGCGAGCTGATCGAGCGTCGTCGCCCCGGGCTTGTCGAGCATCACGTCCTTGCCGTGGCGCATGGCGCGCACCGCCATCGGCGCGCGGTCGGCGAGGATGCCGGCGCCGAGCACCAGCTTCACCTCGTCGTCCTCAAGGATGGCACGCTCGTCGCCGACGCGCTTCGCCTGCGGGAACGCCTCCGCGTAGGCGGCCGCGAGGTCGTCCTCCGGCGCGTAGAAGGCCTTCAGCGTGCAGCCCGCGTCGAGCATGACGCGGGTCTGGCCGTAGATGTGGCCGTGGTTGATGCCGATGGCGGCGAACGCGAATCCGGGTGTGCTCGTCATTGAACCTGCTTCTGCCTTGCTTTCATCCTCACCGCTTCAGGGCGCCGAGCGCCACGCCGCGGATGATGAGCCGCTGGAAGGCGAGGAATACGATGAACACCGGCACGAGCGACAGCGCCGACATGGCGAACAGCTCACCGTAGAGCGACTGCCCGCCGCTGGCGTCGACGAAGGCGCGCAGCGCCAGCGGCACCGTCCATTGCCGCATGTCGTTCAGGTAGATCAGCGGCGCGAGGAAGTCGTCGTAGGTCCAGATGAACGAGAAGATCGCCGCGGTGGCGAGCACCGGCGTGGAGAGCGGCAGCATGATGCGCCAATAGATGCGCCACGGCCCGCAGCCGTCCATGATCGCCGCCTCGTCGATCTCGCGCGGGATGCCGCGGAAGAACTGCACCATCAGGAAGATGAAGAAGGCGTCGACGGCGAGGAACTTCGGCACCACCAGCGGCAGGAACGTGTTCACCCAGCCGAGGTTGAGGAAAAGGATGTACTGCGGCACCAGCGTGACGTGATAGGGCAGCATGAGCGTGCCGAGCATCAGCGCGAACCACATCTTCTTGAAGCGGAACTCGAGCCGCGCAAACGCGAAGGCGGCGAGCGAGCATGCGAGCACGTTGCCTACCACGGCGAGGCCGGCGATGATGAACGAGTTCAGGTAGAAGGTATCAAAATCGATGCGCAGGGCCGACCACCCGTCGACGTAGTTGTCGAGGCTGAACTCTGTCGGCAGGGCGCCGGGGTTGGTGAAGATTTGTGTCTCGGGCTTGAACGAGCTGCCGACCATCCAAAGCAGCGGATAGATCATGCAGAGGGACGCAACGATCAACACAGCGTGTCGCGCCGGGGGGCTCCAGCCTTTGCGCGATCTCGTCGGAGTGTCGGGGCCAGCCATCTAGCGTCCCTCGTCCTCGTAGTAGACCCAGTAGCGCGAGGTCATGAAGGCGACCGCGGTGAAGATGCCGATAATGATCAGGAGCAGCCACGCAAGCGCGGAGGCATAGCCCATGCGGAAGTTGGCAAAGGCTTCAATGTAGAGATAGAGCGTGTAGAACATGGTGGAATCGACCGGGCCGCCGTCTCCACCAGAAACGATATACGCCTGAGTAAACGCCTTGAACGCTTCGATGGTCTGCAGCACGAGATTGAAGAAGATGACCGGCGCGAGCAGTGGCAGCGTGATGCGGATGAACTGCCGCACCGGCCCCGCCCCGTCCATCTCCGCCGCCTCGTAGAGATCCTGCGGGATCTGCCGCAAGCCGGCGAGGAATATGATCATCGGCGATCCGAACTGCCAGACCGCGAGGACAATGAGCGTCCACAGCGCATAGTCCGGGTGCGAGACCCACGATGGGCCAGAGAAGCCGAACGCGGTCTGCAGCAGCAGGTTGACGAGGCCTTCATCGCCGAAGATCTGCCGCCACAGCACCGCCACCGCTACGGAGGCGCCCAGCAGGGAGGGCAGGTAGAAGGTTGCGCGATAGAAGGCGACACCGCGGACGCTCCGATCCAGTACCATGGCAAGCGCCAGCGCCACGGCGAGCCTGAGCGGGACCGACCAGAGTACGTAGGTGAACGTTACGCTAAGCGCGTTGTGAAGCCGCGAGTCCCGGAAGAAGGCGTACTCGTAGTTCTTGAGTCCCGACCAGCGCGCGGGCGTCAGCAGATCGTAGTCGGTGAAGGAAAGGTAGAGCGAGGCGAGCGTGGGCCCAAGCGTGAGGCCGAAGAAGCCGATCAGCCAGGGCGTCAGAAATAAATAGCCGGCGCGATTTCTCCGCCACGACCGGGCAATTCGCTGCCACAGGTCGGGCGACGCAGTGGCGCGCCGCCCGTCGATTGTTGCTTCGTAAGCCGCCGTAGCCACGTCCGGCTACACCCGGGTCTCAAGCCCGTTCGAGCGTCGTCTTGGCGAACTCGTAGAATTCCCGGGCGCCGTCGGCGACGCTCTTCTGGCCGAAAGCGATTGCTTCCCATGACGGACGCATGGCGCGGTCGATCTCGCCGGCGCCCTGCGGCGGCGGGGGCGGCAGCGGGCTGACATGTGTCGCCACGACGTTGAGGTACTCGATGATCTTCTTCTCCGTGTCGGTCAGCCCCGCGGTGATGCGCTCGCGAATGCTGGCATCGCCGGTGACGCCACGCTCAATCAGCAGGATGTCGTTGGCGTCTGGATCGGTGATGAAGAAGTTGAGCAGCTTCGCCGCCTCCGACGGGGCGGGCGAGTTCGCCGCCATCGACAGCAGCATCGACGGCTTCATGTACTGTCCGGCCTGACCGCCAGCCTGGTTCGGGATCATGGTGACGGCGATCTCGTCTTCCATGAGGTTCTGCGCGGCGACCAGCTGGTTGGAGTGCAGGAAGTCGAACAGCGAGCGGCTGTTGACGATCATCATCTCGTCCATCTTTGTCGTAAACAGCGCCATGACGTCGGCCGGGGGGGTGAGGCCTTCGTCCTGCAGCATCTTCCAATGGGCCCAGAAGGCCTCCATGTCCTCGAGGTCGAAGGCGAGCTGTCCGTCCTCGGTGTAGAGCGCCTTGCCGCGCTGCCGCATCCAGGTCTCCAGCATGTTCTCCTGCCGACCCATGTTGGAGACGAAAAACATGCCCTCCGGCAGGGCGCCCTGCACTTCTTTCCCCATGGCGATGAAATCGTCGTTCGTCCATGCGGTGGGATCGCCGAGCTCAATACCGAGCGTGTCGAAGACCGCCTTGTTGTAGACGTGGGACATGGAGTTGGCGCCCATAGAGACGCCATACAGCTTGCCGTCGACCCTGCCGGATTCGAGCTGGTTCTGGTCGAAGTCGGCGAGCTCGAGCTCACTGCCGATGAAGTCGTCGAGCGCAGCAATCTGGCCGCGCCGCGCGTATTCGAAGATGTAACGGTAGTCCATCTGGATGACGTCCGGCAGGTTCTGCCCGGCAGCCATCGTCGCAAGCTTCGTCCAATAGTCGCCCCAGCCGTAGGTCTCAGGGTCGACCGTCACATCCGGATTCTTCTCCTGGTAAAGCTCGGCCACTTCGTAGGTGCGCTTGTCGCGCTCCGGGTTCCCCCACCAGATGAGGCGAACGCGCTCCTGAGCCAGCGCGGTCGGGATCGTCGAGGCGAGCGTTCCCGCCGCGGCACCCGCGCCGAGGAGGCGATTGAAATGACGCCTGGTAATTCCGTTCTGCATTGCGATCCTCCCTGATCAGGCCTTCGACATCTCATCGGCGCCCGCGACCCTACGGGCAGCCGTTGGTCGCTACAAGTAACTCAGTGGTTATTTGGAGACAACACGAACGTGGCACGGCGGGCGATCGATTTCCCTCCGGCGCAGGTACCCTGGTGCACACGATCATCCCTCCTTCAGAAGCGGCGCCACCGGGACCGGGCGGCCGCTTCGCGCGCTCTCCATTGCCGCGACGCCGCAAAGCACCGACATCGCCCCCGCCCGCGCTCCGGCGCGCTGGCCGAGCGGATCCGGCGTCCCGGGCTTGAAGAGCATGGTCTGGAGCCGCGGGTCGCCGCCGAAATGGCCGCCCGGCCGATGCGGCACGCGAACGCGCTCCACGTCGCCGAAATTACGCATCACGAGGATCTCGTCCACGTCCGGCGTCTCCCATGCCTGGCGCTCGTATTGACGTATCTCGATGCGCCCGTCCCGGCCGTTGAAGGCGAGGTGATAGCCCTCGATCGGCATGAAGGTGTTGAGCGAATAGGACACCTGCGCGCCGTTCTCGTAGAGGATCGCCGCGCTCATCGTGTCGGGAATGTCGATCTCCTCGCGGAACACGCAGCCGTCGCGGAAATAGCCGTCCTCGCGCGAGGGCTCCTCGTAGAGCATGTCGAGCCACGAATCCGCGCCGATATCGATGTGGAAGTCGCAGATTCCGGCGTGCTCGCAGGTCTTGCAGCGCGGCCCGCGGAACGGCCCCTGGCGCCCGTAATGTCGGAGCGCGCCGCGCGCAAAAACCTCCTTCGGATCGCAATCGAGGTACCAGTTCAGCAGGTCGAAATGATGCGTCGCCTTGTGGACGAAGA
>CAZMJQ010000259.1:0-4255 GCA_964566475.1 uncultured Propylenella sp.
AGGCCGCCCGCTCCGCCTTCTCCCGCTCCGAAGTCTCCTCGGCGGTCGCCGCGTCGCTGACCGCGCGGCGGATCTGCTGCAGCGTAAAGGGCTTGGTAACCACGTCGCGGATCTTTTCGGCGAGATCCTCGGCGCGCTCGCGCTGGTCGGCGAAGCCGGTCATCAGGAGGATCGGCAGGCCGGGCCATTTGCTGGAGGCCTCGTGGGCGAGCGCGATGCCGTCCATCAGCGGCATCTTAACGTCGGTGACGAGCAGGTCGTAGGCGCCCTCGCCGTCCGTCAGGCGCTCCAGGGCCTCCACGCCGTCGCACGCGGTCTCGACGTCGTGGCCGTCGAGCTGCAATGCGCGGCTCACGAAGGCCCGCACCGAATCATCGTCTTCCGTCAGGAGGATACGCATGACCTCTCCTCTTACCCGGCTTCGCTCACAGGCTCGAGCACCCCCACATAGGGGAGCTCGCGCCAGGCATGGGCGGCGTCCATGCCGTAACCCACAACAAAGTAGCTCGGACAGGTAAATCCAACGTAATCAGCTTCAATTTCGGTGCGCCGCCCTTCCGGTTTGTCAACCATGACGGCGATGGAAGCCCGCTTGACGCCGCGCGACTGCATGAGATCGCGGGCGAATTTCAGCGTCAGGCCCGAATCGAGCACGTCGTCGACGATGAGCACGTCGCGGCCGGCGACCGCAACCTCGATGTCGCGGCGCACCTGCACCTCGCCGGAAGTCTCAAGGCGCGTGCCATAGCTCGCCAGCGATATGAACTCGATCTCCAGGCGCACGCCCTCGATCGCAAGGGCGCGCACCAGGTCGGCGCCGAACACGAAGGCGCCCTTCAGCACGATGACGACGAGGAGGCGGTCCGGCCCGCTCGCGGCGATGGCGCGCCCCATCGCGGTGACACGCTCGGCGATCTCCTCCTCCGAGTAGAGGCGCCGCACGTTTGCGGCGTGCGCTTCGGCCGTGGTGCTCATTGCGTCGCGGTCGGTCCGGCCGCGGGCACCTGCGGCAGCTTCTCGCCGGGGCGGCGGAAGCGGATCGCCACCTTCGTCGCCTCGGGCGGCGCGCCGTCGAGGGTGAGGCGGAACGGCGCGGATTTGCCGGGGAGGATCGTCTGCGCCGGGGGATCGAAGCTCTCTGCGCGCGCCGGGACCCGGGCGCTGTCGTAGAGGATGGCGGCAAGCGCGGGAACGCTCGCCTCCGCGCCGCTGACGTTGCGGATGATGCCGCTGATGACGACCCGGTCGCCGGAGGCGGTAGGGGTGCGGTCCGCCGCGACCTTCTCAAAGGCGATTCCGTCGAGATGGACGGGGAGCCCGATCGCGGCGTAGAGGCCCGCGAGGTCGGGAACCGCGCGCACGGCCGCCTCGCGCGCGCCGAAGAAGGCGGTGAGGAAGAAGGCCGAAGCGACCACCCCGGCGATCATCGGAAGCCGCCGCTGGCGCGGCGGCTCGGGCCAGGCGTCGCCGGCGGCCTTCGCCGCCCAGGCGCGCTCCCCGCCGTCGGAATAGGTGACGAGCGGGCGCCGCTCGGCCTCCACAATGTTGCTTTGAACCTGAGCCCTGGTCTGGCGCACCAGATCGCTGTGGCGCTCCGTCCGGGGTGGCGCGAAGGGCCACGTCTCGCCACATTCGGCGCAAACGATCTCCAGCGCCCCGGCGGGCGAGCCGCTTTGGGCCGGCTCGCTGCCGCCGCAGGCCGGGCATAGGACGACCGCGTGACTGGAACTGGCGAAGCTCGATGCGCTCACTGGCCTGCTCGAGAGGACTTTTCTGTCCTCCGATTCATCGATTGCTAACGTTAACGTCGCCTTAATAGACCGGCGGTTGCCCCCATGAGCCGAAGCAGAGAGGCTGGGCAGTGATTCGTTTCGAGAACGTGGGCCTCAGATACGGGCTGGGCGCGGAGGTCCTGCGCGATGTCAGCTTCTACATCGCCTCGGGCTCCTTCCAGTTCGTGACGGGACCGTCGGGCGCAGGGAAGACCTCGCTGCTGCGGCTGCTCTTTCTGTCGCTCAGGCCGACGCGCGGCAGCGTGCGCATCTTCGACCGCGACGCCGCCACCGTGCCGCGCACTCTCATCCCGGCCATGCGCCGCCGCATCGGCATCGTGTTCCAGGACTTCCGCCTGCTGGAGCACCTGACCACGTTCGAGAACGTGGCGCTGCCGCTCAGGGTCGCCGGCGCCGAGGAGGCGAGCTACCGCAACGACGTCACCGAACTGCTGGAATGGGTAGGGCTCGGCGACAAGGTGTGGGTGCACCCGCAGGTGCTTTCCGGCGGCGAGAAGCAGCGCGCGGCGATCGCGCGTGCGCTCATCACCAAGCCGGAGATCCTGCTTGCCGACGAGCCGACCGGCAACGTCGACCCGCCGCTGGCGCGGCGCCTGCTCAGGCTTTTTGTCGAGCTGAACCGGCTTGGCACGTCGGTGGTCATCGCCACGCACGATCTTGCGCTGATGGAACAGTACGATGCGCGCCGTCTAGTGTTGAACGGCGGGCGCGTCGAGATTTATGACTGAGACCTTGTCCAGCCCGCCCCCACCCGCGCGCCCGCCCAGTCGGCCTCCGCGTCCCCGCCGCGTGCGCCGCAAGACCGCCGCGGCCAAGGTGCCGGCGAGCGAGCTGGTCGGCCAGATCGCGGTCGGCGGCGCCGGCCGCCCGGGGCGTCCCAGCACGCAGAGCCCAATCGTGCCGCCGCGCAGCGTGGCGCGCCGCACCCTCCTCACGCTCGTGGCGATCATGAGCTTCCTCGCCTGCCTCTCGGTCGCAGCGGTCGCAATCATCGCCGACCGCGCCGAGGGCTGGCAGCGGCAGATCGCCGACGAGGTCACCATCCAGATCAAGCCGGCGGACGACGTAGACATGGAGGCGGCGATCGCCCGCGCCGTGGACATCGCGACGCAGGTGCCGGGCGTCACTGCCGCCGCGGCCCTCGACGAGGCGGAATCGACCGCGCTGCTGCAGCCGTGGCTCGGCTCGGACTTCGATCTGGAGGAGCTGCCGATCCCGCGGCTGATCGCGGTCAGGATCACGGACAACGCCGACCTCGCCCAGCTCGCAGCGCGCCTTAGCGAGGAGGTTCCCTCCGCCAGCCTCGACGACCACGGCCAGTGGCTGCAGCGACTCGCCGCGATGGCGCAGGTGATGACTCTGGTCGGGCTCGTCGTGCTGGGTCTGGTCTTCGCGGCCACGGCGCTCTGCGTCGTCTTCGCCACGCGCGGCGCCATGGCGGGCAACCGCAACGTCATCGAGGTGCTGCATTTCGTCGGCGCGGAGGACAGCTACATCGCGCGCGAGTTCCAGCGCCACTTCCTGCTTTTGGGGCTGAAGGGCGCCAGCATCGGCGGCGGCGTGGCGGTGGGGCTGTTCCTGCTCGTCAGCCTGTTCGGGCGCCTGGAAGGCGCGACGCCGGAGGAGGCGCAGCTCCGCAGCCTGTTCGGCGGCGTGTCGGTGGGCTTGAACGGCTATGTCGGCGCCGCCGTGACGGTGCTGGCGCTCGGCGTGATCATCGCCGTGACCGCGCGCATGACGGTGCGCCGGACGCTGAGGGAGATCGAGTAGGCGCGTCCGCCCTCGCCCTTCGGCGGACAGGTCGCTCCGTGCGGGCAGCCGGGGCCGGATGACACCCGCAAGGCGGCCCCCGCATTGCGCTTCGCTCCATGCGGGCTACGGTGGCGACGCCGCCGCCGCGGCCGGGGATGCGCCGGTGCTGGTCCGATCGATCGCTTTTCATTTCGCTATCTATGTGAACTTCCTCGTCCAGGCGGTGGTCTTCTCGCCGGTGCTCCTCCTGCCGGAGCGCATGTTCTGGCCGATCGGGCGCTTCTGGGTGCGCTCCACGCTGTGGCTGCACCGCACGATCTGCGGCATCGACGACGATATCCGGGGGCGCGAGAACATCCCGGAGGGCGGATTCATCGTCGCCGCCAAGCACATGTCGGCGTGGGAGACGCTGCGGCTCATCGAGCTCTTTCCGTTGCCGAGCTTCATCCTGAAGCGCTCGCTGCTGTGGGTCCCTCTCTTTGGCTGGTACCTGTGGAAGGCCGGAATGATCCCTGTCGACCGGGGCGGCGGCTCCGCCGCGGCGGCGGCGATGACGGAGCGGGCGCGGCAGGCGGTCGCCGAGGGGCGGCAGATCATCATCTTCCCGGAGGGCACGCGCCGCCCGCCACTGGCCGAGCCGCAATACCGCCACGGCGTCACGCGGCTCTACCGCGATCTCGGCGTGTCCTGCCTGCCGATCGCGCTCAACT
>CAZMJQ010000260.1:0-5586 GCA_964566475.1 uncultured Propylenella sp.
GTCGTGATGCGGCACTGGAGCGCGTGGCCGTTCAGCCAGATCTCCTCCTGCCGCGGCACGCCGGAGTCCGGCTCGCCGATTTTTTTACCCTCGATGACGTGAATCTGCGCCTTGACGATATCGATGCCGGTCACCTCCTCGGTGACCGTGTGCTCGACCTGGATGCGCGGGTTGACCTCGATGAAGTAGAATTTCCCAGTGTCGGCGTCCTGCAGGAACTCCACCGTCCCGGCGCAGACGTAGTCCGCCGTCGCGGCGATCTTCAGCGCATAGTCGCACAGCTCGCCGCGCTGGCCGGCGCTGAGGTATGGTGCCGGCGCCCGCTCGACCACTTTCTGGTGGCGCCTCTGGATGGAGCAGTCGCGCTCGAAGAGGTGCACGCGGTTGCCGTGCGTGTCGCCGAGGATCTGCACCTCGACGTGCCGGGCGCGCTCCACCAGTTTCTCGAGGTACACCTCGTCCTTGCCGAACGCCGCCTGCGCCTCGCGCTTCGCCTCGGTGACGTCGCGCACCAGCTTCTCGTCGTCGCGGATGACCCGCATGCCGCGTCCGCCGCCGCCCCACGAGGCCTTCAGCATGACCGGGTAGCCGATCCCGGCGACCGCCTCCTTCCACGTGTCGGGATCGTCGGGCAGCGGATCGGTCGCCGGCATGACCGGCACGCCCGCGGATGCAGCAAGCTCGCGCGCCGCCACCTTGTTGCCGAGCCGGCGCATGGTGTCGGGCGAAGGGCCGATGAAGGTGATCCCCGCCGCGGCACAGGCGTCGGCGAACTCGGGGCTTTCGGAGAGCAGGCCGTAGCCCGGATGGATGGCGTCCGCTTCGGACTCCTTCGCCACCCGCAGGATCTCGGGGATGGAGAGGTATGCCTCGATCGGCCCGAGCGGCTTCTCTAGCTGCGGCCCGCGCCCGATCAGATAGGCCTCGTCCGACTTGAAGCGGTGGAGCGCCAGCTTGTCCTCTTCGGAGAACACGCCCACGGTCTGAAGTCCCAGCTCGTTCGCGGCCCGGAACACCCGGATGGCGATCTCAGAGCGGTTGGCGACGAGGATTTTCCTGATCTGCGGCAATGCTGCCCCCGGTTGGCGTTTCCCTCAGCTTAGCCCGGTTATGCTGCGATGCAACATGGATAGTGGGGCAAGCCGACCGCCGCCGCTACCGAATGAGGCTGAGCACCAGGACCGCGCAGCCGCCCGCTATCGCATAGACGAGACACGCGACGGAAGTGCGGGCGAGCACATCGCCTTCCTGCCCTTTAAGTCCGACTGTCGCGCCGCCGGCGATGATATTGTGCGGACAGATGATATTCCCCACGGCTGCACCAAATCCCTGCGCAGCCAGCATGAGGACCGGTGCGAGGGAAAGCGCTTCCGCGGTCGTCACCTGAAAGTCCGAAAAGAGGATGTTGGACGCGGTGGCCGATCCGGTGACGAAAGTCCCGAGCGCTCCGATAAACGGTGCGATCAGCGGCCAGGCGGCGCCGGTCTGCGCCGCGCCCTCCGCAAGCGCGATGATCATGCCGGAGTGGACCATCAGCCGCGCCATCGCCAGCACGGCGAAGAGCGCGAGGCTTACCGGAACGAGCCGCGCCGCTGCCGCCGCCGCCGACGCTCTGAAATGAGCCGCGCGATGCGGCAGGAAACCGGCGACAATCAGCCCGAGCAGAAGCATGCTGCCGGGATGGTAGAGGGGCTGGAACGCCCCGTCGAAGCGATCGCCTATCTCCCAGCTCAGCTCCAGAGCGCGGAGCGTCTCCTGCGCTGCGGGCAGGAGACGCGTTGCAAGAACCAGCACGAATATCGCGGCGTAGGGCGCCAGATCGGCTGCCAGTGTTCTCGTCGCGCCGATACGGGCGCCGCTTCCTCGGCGCAGCAGGGCCACGAAGGCGGCCCCGCCGACCAGTGCCCCGCCGATCGTCGGCAGCTCCGGCCCGACGAGAGCGGCAAGCGAGAAGAAGGGCAGCAGAAAGCAGGCGGCGGCGGCCGCCATCCATTTCAGATCGCTGCCTGAGAGCGGTCTCTCGTCGGCCATGCGGGTCAGGAAGACGATCAGGATCGATCCGAATAGCGCATGCAGGAGCCCGGTCGGAAAGGCGATACTGGAGGCGGCGACGCCGGTGATCTCCGCCTGCGCCAGCACGGGCGTCCCCACCGCGCCGAAGGATACGCCCGCCGCATGGCCAATGAGGGCGAGGCTCACCGCTCGCACGGGGCCGAATCCCAATCCGAGCAGCAGGGGGGCGGCGAGCGCCACCGGCGTTCCGAAGCCGGCCGCGCCTTCCATGAACAGACCGAAGAACCAGGCGATCAGCAGCGTCAGTATGCGGCGGTCGTCGGAAAGGCCCGCCAGAGCCGACCGTATTCGTTCCGTAGCGCCGGAACGGGTTTGAAGCTCGTAGAGTGCCAGGGCGGGAAAGATGATCCACAGGATCGTCGCTGTGACGTGGAGCGCCTCCGTCAGCGAGCCCACCACAAGAAGGCGCGCGTCGCCGGCCGCCTCCGAGCCGAAGGCCGTGAGGGCGAGCAGGAGCGTGAGCGCTGCGCCGGCCAGCGCAGCTTCCAGGGCCGGGCGCCTCAGGCCGACCATTACGATAAGCACGACCGCGATCGGCGCCGCCGCCAGTACCGCCCGCATCAGTCGGGAGGCCGTGCTTGCACAGCGTCACCCCGCACCTCGTGCAATGCCCTTCCGCTCTCCTCGAACGCGGTGACATTGGCAATTGTCGTCTCCGCGATGGCGGTCAGCGCCTCCTCGGTAAAGAACGCCTGGTGCCCCGTGATGAGCACGTTGGGGAAGGTCAAGAGCCGCGCGAACACGTCGTCGGGGATGATGTGATTCGACAGGTCCTCGAAGAAGAGGTCAGCCTCCTCCTCGTAGACGTCAAGTCCTAGGCTCCCGATCCGTCCGGACTTGAGGCCGCCGATGACCGCCCGGGTGTCGATGACGGCGCCGCGGCTCGTGTTGATGAGCATTGCGCCCGGCTTCATGCGGTCTATGGCGGCTGCATCGATCAGATGGTGGGTGGCAGGGGTGAGCGGACAGTGGAGCGAGACGATGTGGCTGGAGGCGAGTAGCTCCGGGAGCGTCACATAACGCACGCCTATGGCTTCGCAGGCGGCGTTCGGTTGCGGGTCATGGGCCACAATATTGCAGCCGAAGCCGGTCATGATCCTTGCCAGGACCTCTCCGATCTGTCCGGTGCCGACGATCCCGACGGTTCTGCCGTGGAGATCGAATCCCAGCAGCCCCTCCAGCGCGAAATTGCCTTCCCGCACGCGGTTATACGCCCGGTGCGTCTTCCGGTTCAGCGTCAGGACGAGAGCTACAGTGTGCTCTGCCACGGCGTGCGGCGAGTAGGCGGGCACGCGCGCCACGGTAATTCCGGCGCGCTCGGCCATGTCCAGATCGACGTGGTTGAAGCCTGCAGATCTCAGCGCGATCAGCTTGACTCCGCCTTGCGCGAGCTGGCGAAGGACCTCTGCCCCGAGGTCGTCGTTGACGAACGCGCAGACGGACTGCATGCCGACGGCGAGCCCCGCGGTTTCAACCGAGAGGCGGGCATCAAGGAAGGAAAGACGGTGCTGCTTCCTGTTCGCCGCATCGAGGAAATGGCGGTCGTGCGGCTTGGTGCTGAACACGGCGACATGCATGGCGAGGCCCAATGTCTGTTCGCCTGCGTTACATAGACGAAACGAGAGCTCGCTTCACCCGGCCCCCGCTCCAGTGCTCGGAAATTCGACGGCGCTCGAGCCGGGGCGTCAGGCCTTCCGCTCGAAATAGGCCTGGTGCTCGCGCGACAGGCGACAGGCGAGCTCCACGTCGCCGCTCTCGATAGCGTCCAGGATCGGCGCGTGGCTCTCGGCCACGGCGAAAAGATCGATGTTCGGCTGCAGCAGCGTCTTGCGCGAATGGATCTCGACCAGGAGCGATTCCCACATGCGCAGCAGCAGCTCGTTGCCGGCGGCGTCCATGACCGTGCGGTGGAACCCGACGCTATGAAGGATCGCCGCCTCGATGTCGCGCTCGCGCGCCGCCTTGCGCATACCCTCCAGGTGCGCGGCGACCGCGCTTGCGTCGCGGCTCAGCTTCGGCATGGCGAGCCGCATGGCCGCCTCTTCGAGCGCGCCGCGCACGGTGTAGATCTCGTGCTGCGTGCGGGCGTGATAATCGTTCACGAACGAGCCGCGCCGCGGTCGGATGGTGACGAGCCCGGCCTTCTCCAGCTCTTTCAGCGCCTCGCGCACCGGCGCCTGGCTCGAGCCGAACTCCTTGGCAAGCTGCAGCTCGACGAGACGTTCGCCGGGCCCGTAGGCGCCGCCCACGATGCGCTCCAGGAGCACGTTGCGGATGTGCATCCCGATCGGCTGGTGACTGAGGCTCTGCCCGGCCCGCGCTCTCGTCAAGGCATCCAAGAATTCGGTCCTCTTCTCACCCGGCCTGCCTGGCGCGCGCGTCGCAGGCACTCCGCATTTACCCGCGGGGGCGCTCCGATCGGCCCAACGCTCACCAGCGCTTCCCGCAGCCAGGATTCTTAGCACGAACCGATTGACACGCGATAATCGATAATCGATCCTGTATCCAGTTGGCACCCAGCGCCGCTTGAACGGAGCGCGGGGCCGGACGGGGAGGAAAGCATGGCTCTTCAGATCGTGCGGGCGGACTCCGTACAAGACGCCGCCGGCATCCTGGCCGCGGAAGCGGGGGCGCGTTTCCTCGGCGGCGGGACGCTGGTCGTCCGCGCCCACAGCTCCGGCGATCTTTCGATCGGCAAGCTGGTGCTCGCCGACGGGCTTGGCCTCGACGCCATCAACGTCGCCGCAGGCCGTGCCGAGATCGGCGCCGCCGTCACCATGGCGATGGTTGCGGAACATCCCGAGCTCGGTTTCCTCGCCCCGGTGGCGCGGGAGCTCGGCGGGCCTGCCGTCCGCGCTATGGCCACGGTGGGCGGCAACCTCTTCGCGCCGTCGCCCTACGGCGACTTCTCCGTCGCGCTGCTCGCACTCGACGCCGAGGTGACTGTAGAGGATGGCAGGGGCGCGAAGACGCTGGCCCTTGCCGACTTCCTCGCCGGCCGCGACCGGCAGAAGGGCATCGTGCGCAGCGTCGCGTTCGCCATCCCGCCCTCCGGCTCCTTCCGCTTCGCCAAGGTGACGCGGCGGCACCCGCACGGAGCGTCGGTTCTGTCGATCGCAGCCGTGCTTCCCCTTGCCGATGGAAAGGTGAAGGGCGCGCGCGTCGCCTACGGCGCGATGGCGCCGACGGCGATCCGCGCCAGCGCCGTAGAGCGGGCGCTCGAGGGCAAAGCGCTCG
This sequence comes from uncultured Propylenella sp., assembly GCA_964566475.1. Taxonomy (GTDB): domain Bacteria; phylum Pseudomonadota; class Alphaproteobacteria; order Rhizobiales; family Afifellaceae; genus DASWJZ01. Next base: position 5,311 of record CAZMJQ010000260.1, read on the forward strand.
ACGATACGGCGACCGAGGCCGCAATTGCCGTGGCGGGGGAGGGCACGTCGCCCGCGACCGATCCGTTCGCCAGCGACTGGTACCGGGCGAACGTCCTGCCGGTGCATCTCGCCCGGCTGCTGAAAGGCTGACGGAAATGGCGCGCGTTCCCCTCCAGTTCACGGTCAACGGCGCCGAGCAGGCGGAGTTCATCGAGTCCGGCGCGCTGCTCGCAGACGTGCTGCGCGACAAGCTCGGACTCACCGCCACGAAGATCGGCTGCGGCCAGGGAACCTG
>CAZMJQ010000261.1:0-4491 GCA_964566475.1 uncultured Propylenella sp.
CTGCCAACGCATCAGCACTAGCTGGCTGTCGCTTGCTCCGCGTCGCTCCAGGGCTTCAAAGCCGTCCGGCAGGGCGACGATGAAATCGCTCCGCTCCTCCAGGACGCAAACCGCCCCCGGTTTCAGCCACCCGCCGGCGGCAGCGCTTCCAATGGCCGCCCCGCCCAGCCCCTTCCCATAGGGCGGGTCGCAGAAGACCAAGTCGAAGGGCTGGATCGTGCCGGCCTTGCCCAGGCTCGTGGCGTCGCGACGGAGGATGCGTGCGACACCCGTCAGGCCGAGCGATTCGACATTCGCGCGGATGATGCCGCGCCCCTCGACCCCGCTTTCGACCAGGATCGCGCTCGCGGCGCCGCGCGACAGCGCCTCCAGCCCCAGCGCGCCGGTCCCCGCGAAAAGGTCAAGCACGCGCGACTCCGCGTTCGGCAGGCCGTAGGAATGCTGCAGGATGTTGAACAGCGCCTCGCGCAGGCGATCGCTGGTCGGGCGGATCGCGTTCGTGCGCGGGCCGGCGAGCGGCCTGCCCCTAAGGCGCCCGCCGACGATGCGCATGAGACCTAGGCTTCCGCGTCGCCTTGGGCGGCGCATCCCGCGCGCCGCGCTGCCCTGCGCGCGGCTCCTCGCGGTGCGGCTCGGATTGCCGGACCGGCGCGTCGAAATCCGCGCCCGCCGCGGCGGAGAGCTTCGCGCCGAGCTGGTCGCGCAGCACCCGGCCGCGCACCTCGCGCACCTCGCCCGGCTTGAGGTCGCCGAGCTGGAATGGTCCGTAGGACACGCGGATCAGGCGTCCGACGGTCAGGTCGAGATGCTGCAGGACGCGCTTCACCTCGCGGTTCTTGCCTTCACGGAGGCCGATCGTCAGCCACACGTTGGTGCCCTGCACCCGGTCGATCTGCGCCTCCATGGCGCCATAGACCATCCCGCCGATGGTAACGCCGCGCTTCAGCGCGTCGAGCGCCGGCTGCTCGACCTTTCCGTGGGCGCGCACCCGATAGCGCCGCATCCATCCGGTCGACGGCAGCTCCAGCACCCGCGCCAGGCCGCCGTCGTTGGTGAGGAGAAGCAGCCCCTCGGTGTTGATGTCGAGCCGCCCCACCGTCATCACGCGCGGCATCTCGGCCGGGAGGACCGAGAACACGGTCTTCCTGCCCTCCGGGTCGCGGTTGGTGGTGACAAGCCCCTTCGGCTTGTGGAAGAGCCAGAGCCGCGTGCGCTCACGGGCGGCAAGGAGCGATCCGTCGATTTCGATGCGGTCAGCCTCGGTGACGTTCACCGCGGGGGAGGCGAGGGCGTGGCCGTTGAGACGGACGCGGCCGGCTTCGATCAGGCGCTCGGCATCGCGCCGTGAGCAATGGCCGGAACGGGCGATCCTCTTGGCGATCCGTTCGCCGCCCTTGCCGACGTCTGCACCGCCTTGTCTTTTGTCCGCCGCGCCGCCACTCATGGGGCTCCTCTTACCAAACGGACCGGGGCGAAGCGAGATGAGCTGCGGCGGCACGAGCTTCATGGACCGTGCGCTTCAGGAGGCTGAGGCGGCGGCGGCGCGCGGCGAGGTGCCGGTCGGCGCGGTGATGGTGTGCGGCGGCGCGATCATCGCCGCGAGCGGCAACCGCACGCGCGAGCTGAACGACGTGACGGCGCATGCGGAGGTGCTGGTGATCCGCGCCGCGGCGGAGCGCCTCGGCACGGAGCGGCTAACGGAATGCGATCTCTACGTGACGCTTGAGCCGTGCACGCTATGCGCTGCTGCGATCTCGTTCGCGCGCATCCGCCGCCTCTACTACGGGGCCGGCGACCCCAAGGCCGGCGGGGTCGACCACGGCGTCCGCTTCTTTGGCGCGGCCACGTGCCACCATGCGCCAGAGATTTACTCCGGCATCGGCGAGCGTGCGGCCTCGGCCCTGCTGCGCGGCTTCTTTCGCTCCCGCCGTTGATACGGTCGGCAGCTCGAACGGCGTGTTGATGACATGGTCGAGGCGGCGCTTCAGATCGTCCTTGAAGCCCTCGTTCGCATCGAGGATCGTCTGGGCCTTGAGGAAGTCCAGGATAAAGACGCCGTTGATCTCGGGGCGCACCAGCACGTCCGGCTGGTGCCACTTCAGCTTCTCGCGGGTGACGGACTGCATGGATATCTGCGCCGCGCCGACGACGCACTCCAGCAGCCCGGGGGACCTCCCGGGCGTCTCAAGCGGGCCGCCCGTCACGTCGCAGGCGACGGCAATGTCGCACTCGGCGACATTGTCGAAAGGCAACGGGTTGCAGGCGCCACCGTCGATCAGAACGCGGCCGTCCAGCTCAACGGGCTTAAAGAGCGCGGGGATCGCCATGGAGGCGGCGATCGCCGGGCGAAGCGGACCTTGCGACAGGACGGCTTCCGTCCAGGCGTAAAAATCGGTCGCAATGACCTTGAGGGGTATCGCCAGCTCTTCGAACGTCTCCGGCAGACGGTCGAAACCGGGCACGAAGCTGTCGAGGATGAGCCTGGCGTCGAATTGCGGCGTAAGGGAGCGGCCGCGCAGGAGATCGGTGAATGCCAGCGGCCTGACACGCCACAGCCGTGCCATGACCTCGCGCCGCCTCGAATAGAAGGCGCAGGTCACGTCGCGCATTTCCTTGCCGCTGAATCCGGCGGCATAGCCGGCGCCAACAACGGCGCCGATCGACGTTCCGGCGATCAGCGCCGGTTTCACGCCGAGCTCGTCGAACGCCTCGCAGACGAGGATGTGGGCTATCCCGCGGGCACCGCCGCCGCCCAGGGCCAGTCCGATACGCGGATCACTCGACATGACGCGCCTTCAGTATTTGCATCGACGACAAACAACCGTCGAAACAAGGAAACATTACGTCGATTCCTTCTACGCTGGGTTAACCCTCGATCTGCCGGGCGCCACCGTCAATCCTCCTTGTCGCCGGCGAGGGCGCGCCAGCCGATGTCGCGGCGGCAGAAGCCGCCGGGCCAATCGATCCGGTCCACCGCCGCGTAGGCCCGGAACTGGGCCTCGGCGATCGTCGCCCCGCTTGCAGTCACGTTGAGGACGCGACCGCCGGCGGAGAGGACCCGTTCGCCCTCCCGGCGCGTTCCCGCATGGAAGATCTCCACGCCGGGCAGGCCTGCGGCCTCCGCCAGTCCCCGGATCTCCGAGCCTGTCTCGTAACGACCGGGATACCCGTTCGACGCCACGACGACGGTCAGCGACGCCTTGTCACGCCAGCGCACGCTCACGCGGTCGAGAACGCCGTCGACCGCGGCGTTGAGGATGGTGAGGAGGTCGTCCTTAAGCCGCGGCATCAGCACCTGGCATTCCGGGTCCCCGAAGCGGACGTTGTATTCGATGAGCTTGGGGCCGTCCGCGGTGATCATCAGCCCCGCATAGAGGACGCCGCGATAGGGGACGCCGCGGGAGGCGAGCGTCTCGACCGTCGGCCGGACGATCTCGGCCATCGTGCGTTCAACCATCGCGTCGGTCATGACCGGCGCGGGGGAGTAGGCGCCCATGCCGCCGGTGTTGGGGCCCGCATCGCCGTCGAAGGCGCGCTTGTGGTCCTGCGCGGTGCCGAACGGGATGACCGTCGTTCCGTCGGATAGCGCGAAGAGGCTCGCCTCCTCGCCCACCAGGCACTCCTCCACGACGACCGACGTGCCCGGCTTGGAGAAGATCGCCTTGAGCGCCTCGATCGCCTCGCCGCGCTCTGTCGCTACCATGACGCCCTTGCCGGCGGCGAGGCCGTCTGCCTTCACGACGACTGGGAGGGCATGGTCATGCACGTAGGCCCGAGCCGCTTCGAGCTCATCGAAGCGGGCGTAGGCGGCGGTCGGAATGCCGGCTTCACGGCACAGATCCTTGGTGAAGCCCTTCGAGCCCTCGAGCCGGGCCGCGGCCTTCGTCGGACCGAAGGCGCGGATTTCCGCAGCTTCGAGGTCGTCCACCAGTCCGGCGACCAGCGACGCTTCCGGGCCGACTACGACGAGGCCGATCCTCTCCGCGCGGCAGAACGAGACAACCGCCGCGTGGTCGGCTGTATCGAGGGCGACGCATTCGGCCTCGCCGCAGATGCCCGCATTCCCCGGCGCAGCGTAAAGCCTGGTGAGAAGCGGCGAGGCGGAGAGGGCCCAGGCGAGCGCATGCTCGCGTCCGCCCGACCCGATCAGAAGAACCCGCATCATCGCTCCCCGGATGAGACGGCTCGCTTATCACCGGATAGGCGCCACGCAAACCCGCCGGCCGATCAAGCTTGACGGATGCGCCATGCCGCGCAAGCAGTCGCTGCCATGAGTTCCCACCTCGCCGCTCTTCCCGATGCGCCGGCGCGCAACTGGCTCGACCGCTTCGCGCCGGAATGGGTGAAACCCTACGGGCGGCTGGCGCGCTGGGACCGGCCGATCGGCTGGTGGCTGCTGCTTTGGCCGTGCTGGTGGTCGGCGGCCCTGGCGGCCGTCGCCACCGGCCGAGCCCTGCCGGTCTGGTGGCACCTCGTCCTTTTCCTTATCGG
>CAZMJQ010000262.1:0-6154 GCA_964566475.1 uncultured Propylenella sp.
AGCGTCGCCATGCCGCGCTCATGGAACAGCGGCTCGAAGCTGCTCATCTCCTCCTTCACGGAATCGAGCCCGCAGATGAAGACGGCGACCGGCGGCCGCGCGACGCCGGCCGGCACTCGCAGGTATCCGGGCAGCACCGTCTCGCCATAGGGAATGCCGACGCGCTCCCCCGGCGGACGGAGATGGGCGAGCGCCTTGCCGTAGTTCGACACCGTCGCCTTGGAGGCCCGGTGAGCCTCCTCCATGTCCTCGAAGAACACGAACTTCCCGAAGTGGTGGCAGAGCGCCGCGCGCACATAGGCCTCGCCCGCGCTCAGCGCGTTGCCGCGCGCCATCGCCGCTTCCGCCAGGCGCTCGTGCACCGCAGCCGTCCGCCCCCACTCGCGGCACCAATCGCGCCAGGGCCCGATGCGTGCGGTCGTGGTCTGAAAGTCGTTGTAGTCGATGCCGTTGGCGATCAGCCGGGGCGCCCAGTGCGCCACCGCGGCGCGAACATTCGGATCGGAGCTCATCGCCGCAGTTAGGCCGCGCAGCGCTTCCCGATCAAGCGCTGCGCCGCGAAACTCCCTGCAATCCGGGGCTTTCGCCAAGGGCGGCTCGGTCAATGGAACGATATTGACGTTAACCAAATTGGTAAATTGATCGTGACTACCTTTGGTAAATGCGCGTTAATCATAAGTACGGCGCGTGGTGAGAGGCAGCCACGAGCACCTGCGGCGGAGTGCGGTCAATGTCGAGTATCCTCCAGGCGGTCCCGCGATGGGGCCCTTTGCGTTCGGCCGGGTCGCCGGCACAGTCCCCAGCCACGGATGTTTCCCGAAATCAGGCCGGCCGATTTCGCGCCGGCAGTCCGGGAACCTACAGCGAGCTTGACGTCTCGCTCGACGCGGCCACCGCCACCTTCTGGTGCATGCTGCGTCCCGAGCGGCCCTGCTTCGGCCCGGGCCTCCTTCACGACCTGTCGGAGATGCAGCGCTCGATCCGCCGCCTCTTCATCGGACACGACCGGAACGATCCCCCGGTGCGCTACTTCGTGGTGGGCTCGCAGACGCCAGGTATCTTCAATCTCGGCGGCGACCTCATCCTGTTCGCCGATCTCATCCGGCAGGGCGACCGCGACAGGCTCCGGCAATACGCCCACGCCTGCATCGATGTCGTCTACAACAACTCCGTCGGCTACGACCTCCCCATCGTCACCATCGCCATGGTGCAGGGCAACGCGCTGGGCGGCGGCTTCGAGGCGGCGCTTTCCTGCGACGTCATCGTGGCGGAGGAGAAGGCCCGCTTCGGCCTGCCGGAGATCGTCTTCAATCTGTTCCCCGGCATGGGCGCATACAGCTTCCTGTCGCGCCGCATCGGCCCCCACCAGGCGGAGCGCTTGATATCGAGCGGGAGCATCTACGAGGCCGCGGAGCTGTACGAGAAGGGCGCCATCGACGTGCTCGTCAAGGACGGCGAGGGACCGGAGGCCGTGCGGAGCTACATCGCGCGCCATCGGCGCCGTCACAATGCCGAGCAGGCCCTCTACCAGGTGCGGCGCATCGTGAACCCGGTTCCCTACGAGGAGCTGCGCAACGTCGCGGACCTGTGGGTGGACGCCGCGCTGCGGCTCGGCGAGGCGGACCTGCGCAAGATGGAGCGCATCAGTACCGCGCAGGGCCGGCGCATGCTGTCGGAGCAGCGCCTGGCGGTCTGATCCCCGTCTCCTATCCGGATTTCTTGCGGGGGAACTCGGCGATCTCCGCCGTCGGGCCGGACGACGTCTCGCCGCCCCCCTGCCGGATCGCGGCGAGCGCCGCCTCGGCGCGGCGGAACTCCGCCTCCACCTCCATTCCGCGCTCGCTGCCGGAGGCGGTCAGCTCCTCCGCGCTCATCGCCCGGTGCGCGAGGCAGACCTCGTAGAGCGCGCGGGCGCCGATATTTGCCGCGCCGCTTCTGAGCGCGTGCAGCCGGTCGCGGAAGCGGGCCGCGTCGTCGTCGGCGACCGCCTCGCCGATCTCGGCCATGATGCGGTTGCCCTCCTCGACGAAGTTCTCCACCAATTCGTCGATGAACGCGCGCCCGCCGAGCGCCTCGAGGTCCGCGATCGTGCTCACCTCGATGGCGGCGCGGGCGTCGCCCCTGAACTTCGGATGCGCGGCGATATCGGTCACCGCGTCCGAGCGCGGCGCCTCCGCCGGAGCTTCGTCCGAATCTCCGCCGAACTTCTCCAGCGCCGCGAACAGCTCGGCCCGTTCGATCGGCTTTGAGAGCACGGCGTCCATCCCCGCCTCCATGCACGACGCGGCCGCATCGGGCGTCGCGTCTGCGGTGAGCGCAATGATCGGCAGCCGCTCGCGTCCCATCGAGGCGAAGCGGTAGAGCTTCGTCGCTTCGATGCCGCTCATGACCGGCATATTGACGTCCATGAGCACGAGGTCGACGCCGCCGGCCATCATCATGTCCATGGCCTCTTCGCCGTTCACGGCCAGCTTCACGCTGTGCCCGCCGTGCTCGAGAATCTTGCTGATGACCTGGCGGTTCACGCCGTTGTCGTCCGCGACGAGAATCGAGAGCGGCCTGACGCGGACCCAGTCCGTCTCGCCCGCGGCCGGTTCGGGACCGAACCCGTCGCCGAGCGCCATGTTCGCGGCGGCCGCAAGCCCTGCCCCGTCGACGGGCCGCGCAAGCGCCGTCCGGTAGAGGCAGCGCCGCTCGTCGGAGAGCCGGGGCTCCGCGGTCGTGCCGATGAGTGCGAGCGAGACGCCGTGGCCGATCTTCGCGGCGAGCGCACGCGCCATGCCGTCGCAGTCCGTCGCCCCGGCATCCACCAGAAGCAGCGTGGCGCGGTCGTCTTCCGGATCGGCCCGCGCGCCGCCCTCCAGCAGGTCGCGGCCGCGTTCCACTCCAACTGCGGGAAGCGCGGTCTCGACCTCCCCGCGAAGCGAATCGTCGTCCGACAGCAGCACGATGCGCAGCCTGGCGAGCGGCGCCGCCTCGCCTTCGGACGGCAGCTCCTCGAACGGCAGCTCGAGCCAGAAGGTGCTGCCGCGGCCGACCTCGCTCTCCACGCCGATCGCGCCGCCCAGCGCCTCGGCCAGCTTGCGGCATATGGCGAGGCCGAGCCCCGTGCCGCCGTAGCGGTTGATGATCGTCTCGTCGGCCTGCGTGAAGCTCTCGAAGATGCGTTCCCTCGCCTCGGGAGCGATGCCGATTCCGGTGTCGGTCACTTCGAAGCGCAGCCGCTTCGACGATCCGTTCGAGGAGACGACGTCGGCCGCGATGAGCACGTGTCCCGAATCGGTAAACTTCACCGCGTTGCCGGCGAGGTTGATCAGGATCTCCTGCAGGTGCTTGCGGTCGCCGCGCAGCCGGTAGGGCGTGCGCGTCGTCACGTTGAGGCCGAGCGAGATGCTCTTGGCATGGGCCTGCGCCTTGACCATTCCTTCGACCTCGCCCAGCGCATTGTGCAGGTCGAAGTCCACGCACTCCATCGGCATGCGCCCGGCGTCGAGGCGCGAATAGTCCAGGATCTCTTCGATCAGCGTGAGCAGCGCCCGTGCCGACATGCGGATCGTGCTCGCCATGTCGCGCTGTTCCGCGTCGAGCCGCGTGTCGCGCAGAAGGTCGCTCATGCCGATCACGGCATTGAGCGGCGTCCGCAATTCGTGGCTGACGCTCGCCAGGAAGAGGCTCTTGGCGCGGCTGGCATCCTCCGCCACGCGCTTCGCTTCGGAGAGCTTGCGGATGAGGGTCGCGGCGTAGAGCGGCAGGATGATGAGACCGATGAGGAGCCCGATGGCGAGCGCCAGGTTCTCCCGCCAGTACTCCGTCATGTAGATGACGACGGCGAATCCGACGACGCTCATCACGGCCGCCAGAAGCAGGTAGCGCAGCCCGAAGCGGAAGCCGTTCCCGAAGATGGTCCACAGATACATCGGGTAGAGAAGCGCGGTGATCCCGTCGCCGACGTGCATTCCGTAGGACAGAGCGCCGAGGTCGACGGACATCGCCATCACGCGCCGGATGCGCGATTCGCCCGGCCGGGCAAGGATGTCGATCAGGAACCCCGCCGCGAAGCCCGCAAAGACGAGGGCCACCATCAGCGACTCCCTCACGCTCGGATGATGCAGCGAGGAAAACAGCAGGTAGCCGACGATCACAACCGCGATCACGACGCGATTGATGACCATCTCGTGCTCGGTGTCCGGCCGGCCGCGAAGCCGCTCCATGACCGCCCGGGGAGTCAGTCTGCTGAGCATGACCTCGCGCATGGCGGCTGCCTCAGGCCGTCTGGGCGACGGGGTTCTCGGCGCGCAGGAGCGCGAGGAAGTCGTCGGCCGGCAGCGGTCGGCTGAAATAGAAGCCCTGCGCCTCGTCGCAGCCTTCCGCCTCCAGCCAGCGCCGCTGACCTTCCGTCTCCACGCCCTCTGCGATGACGCCGAGATTGAGGTTCTTCGCCAGGCCGATGATCGCCTGCACGATGACGCTGTCGCTGGTGTTTCGATCCATGTTGGCGATGAACGACTGGTCGATCTTCAGTCGCCCGATGGGGAACGCCTTGATGTAGCGGAAGGACGAGTAGCCCGTTCCGAAGTCGTCGATGGAGAACTGCACGCCGAGGTCGCGCAGGCGCGTCAGCTCGTGGATGAGCGCCTTCGTGTTCTCCATCACGATGCTTTCCGTGATCTCGAGCTCCAGCCGCCAGGGCTCCAGGCCCGTCTCCTCCAGCGTTGCGGTGATCACCTTGCCGACGTTCTGCCGGCGGAACTGCACAGGCGACATGTTGACCGCTATGCGGATCGGCGGAAGGCCGGCGCGCCGCCAGCGCTGCGCCTCGCGGCACGCCTTGCGCAGCACCCATTCGTTGATGGGAACGATCATTCCGTTCGCTTCCGCGCGGCCGAGGAAGCGGGAGGGCGGAACGAGCTCGCCATCGTCCGCTCGCCAGCGCAACAGTGCCTCCGCCCCGACGATCCGCCCCGTGCACGCCTCCACCTGCGGCTGATAGTGTATCACGAACTGCTCCCGCTCCACGGCGCGCCGCAAGTCCGCGTCCAGGCGGCCGATGTCGTGCGCCTGCTTCTGCATCTCGCTGGAATAGAAGCGGAATCCGCGCCCGCCATCGGCCTTCGCCTCGTACATGGCCAGGTCGGCATTCTTCAGGAGCTCGTCGGGGGCGTCCCCGTCGTCCGGGAAGAGCGTGACGCCGATGCTTCCGGTCGCCTGGATCTCCTTGCCGTCGATGTCGACGGGCTGCGACGTCACCTCGACAATGCGGCGCGCCAGTTCCGCCGCGTCGTTCGGGCCGTCAATGCGCGTCTGCAGGATGGCGAACTCGTCGCCGCCCAGCCGCGCCACGATGTCGGTGTCGCGCACGACGCTCCGCAGCTCCCGACCCAGCACCGTCAGCAGCCGGTCGCCGACCGAATGGCCGAGGACGTCGTTGATCCCCTTGAAATGATCGAGATCGAGGAAATGCAGGGCAAGCTGCCCGTCGACGGCCCGGGCAAGGTCGACCTCCTTGCCGAGCTTCTGCGTGAGCAGCGCCCGGTTCGGCAGGTCGGTCAGCGAGTCGTGGTGCGCCAGGTGGAGGAGATGGCGCTCCGCTTGCTTGCGGTCGGTGATGTCGAGCGAGGTGGTGAGCACGCTGACGATGTCGCCGGCAAGGTCGCGGATCGGCGTCTTGGTGGTGAGCATGACGCGGATGTTGCCGTCCGGGTCGACGAGCTCCTCCTCGAAGCTCGGCAGCGCCTTGCCTGTCTCGAAGACCAGTGCGTCGAGCTTGCTGTTGCGCTCGGCGCGGCCCTCGCCGAAGACCTCGGCGGCGCTCCGGCCCGCGACCTCGGTGGATGCGATCCCGTGCACCTCGGCATGGCTCGTGTTGATAAAGATGCAGCGGCCGTCGCGGTCGGCTGCGCTGATCATCGCCGGCACCATATCGATGATCTGCGCCAGCCTTTCGTGGCTGTCGCGCAGCACCGCCTCGCGCGTCTCCTCGCTCTGCTGAAGCTCGCGCGCCAGCCTGTCGGCTCGGACCTCCAGAAGCTGCTGCTGCTTCCTGAGCTTGAGGAGGTTGCGGCTGCGGGTGACGAACTCGTTGTGATCCACGGGGCTGTGCAGAAAGTCGGTGGCGCCGGCCTCCAGCGCGCTCAGCCGGAAGCTCCGCTCGTCA
>CAZMJQ010000263.1:0-2564 GCA_964566475.1 uncultured Propylenella sp.
CCGCTCGCGAAGCGGCACGTTCAGCCGTTCGGCCAGATTGAGCAGCGTCTCGCGCGAAGGCTGCGAGCGGCCGGTCTCCACGAAGCTCAGGTGACGCGCCGAGATGTCGGCCTCCAGCGCCAGGTCGAGCTGGCTCATGCGGCGGCGCTGGCGCCACTCGCGCAACAGACCTCCGACCGGCTGCACCATCGTCATGCGGCGTCAATACCGCAGCACCGGCCCGGGCTCCATTACCTCCGAGGTAATCGACCCGCCGTGCTGCGGTGCAGATCATGCGGGCCGATGCATCGCCATGTCGGCGGTGCGGACCACAGGAGACCGTCATGCAGAATACCTCTTCAAGCCCATTCCTCCGTCGGGCGCTCGTTGCCGACGCCGTGATGAGCGGCGGAGCAGCCCTCATAATGATCTTGGGAGCCGGCATCGCCTCCGGCCTGCTCGGCCTGCCCGAGCCATTGCTCCGCATCGCCGGCCTGCTGCTCGTGCCCTTCGTCGCGCTCGTCGTTTTCGTCGGCACGCGGCCGGAGATCGCGCTCGGGGCCGTGCGGGCCATCGTCGCGCTCAACGTGGCCTGGGTCGCGGGCAGCATGCTGCTGCTGGCGTCGGGCTGGGTGGCGCCGACCGCGCTCGGCTATGCCTTCGTGATCGCCCAGGCGCTCGCCGTCGGCGTGTTCGCCGAGCTGCAGGTCATGGGCATGCGGCGGCCGGCGGAGGTCGCAGCCTGATGCACAAGCCGCGGACCGAGCGATGGCAGCCGCCGCGCCCGGTCCGCCCTGGGACACCGGTCGAGGAGCACCACCGGCTCCTCGCTCCTCATTGCCGGCCGCGGCGGCAAGGGATTAGAACGGAGCGCTGCCGCGGCGAAGCCGGTGCTTGCCGCGTTCGATCGGGAAGCATTCGTGCTGGAAGCCATCGGCCGCGCCGTCGAAGACCGTCGGGACGACCTCGTGTCGCTCACGCAGGCGCTCATCCGCATCCCGACCGTCAATCCGCCGGGCGACCTCTACCGCGAGTGCTGCGACCTCATCGCGGCGCGCCTGGCGCCGCTCGGCTTCGAGGCGACCTTCGTGCGCGCGGAAGGCACGCGCGGCGACAGCGTTCGCTATCCGCGCTGGAATGTCGTGGCGCGGCGCGAGGGCCGTTCGCCCGGCGCCTGCGTCCACTTCAACTCGCACATCGACGTGGTGGAGACGGGCGCCGGCTGGAGCTTCGAGCCGTTCGCGGCGACCGTCTCGGACGGGAAGATCTACGGACGCGGCGCCTGCGACATGAAGGGCGGGCTCGCCGCCTCCATCGTCGCGGTCGAGGCGTTCCTCGCGCTCTTCCCCGACCATCCGGGCGCCATCGAGATCTCGGGCACGGCCGACGAGGAGTCCGGCGGCTATGGCGGCGTCGCCTATCTTGCGGAGAAAGGCATCATGGCGAAGCCCCGCATCGACCACGTCATCATCCCCGAGCCGCTCAACAAGGACCGCATCTGCCTCGGCCATCGCGGCGTGTGGTGGGCGGAGATCGAGACCAAGGGACGCATCGCGCACGGCTCCATGCCGTTCCTCGGCGACAGCGCCATCCGCCACATGAGCGCCGTCCTCTCGGCGTTCGAGACGGAGCTTTACCCGGCGCTCGCCGGCCGGCGCACCGAAATGCCCGTCGTGCCGGACGGCGCGCGGCAGTCGACCATGAACATCAACTCCATCCATGGCGGCATGAACGAGGCGTTCGAGGGCTTCCCCTCCGCCTGCGTGGCGGATTCCTGCCGCGCCGTCATCGACCGGCGCTTCCTCATTGAGGAGGACGTTGCCGCGGTGAAGGCGGAGGTGCGGCAGCTGCTCGACCGCGTCGCCGAGAGGCGCGAGACCTTCCGCTACGAGCTGCGCGACTTGTGGGACGTGCCGCCGACCATGACGGAGCGCGACGCGCCCGTCGTCCGCTCGGTCGCGGCTGCCATTGAGACTGTGCTCGGACGCGCGCCGGAATACGTGGTTTCGCCCGGCACCTACGACCAGAAGCACATCGACCGCATCGGCCGCGTGAAGGACTGCATCGCCTACGGGCCGGGCATCCTGGACCTGGCGCACCAGCCGGACGAATATGTGATCATCGACGACATGCTGGACTCGGCGAAGATCATGTGTCTTGCCACGCACCATCTGCTTTACGGTGGCGTATGATAGCGGCATGGCGACGGCCGCCGCGATAGGAAGGAGTGGGTCATGAGGAAGTCACTGGGCTTGGCGGCGCTTGCCGCCGCTCTTCTGGTCGGCGTGGCGCCGGGCGCCGCGCTCGCGCAGAAGACGGGCGTTACGATCGGCATGCAGCTCGAGCCGCCCAACCTCGATCCCACCGCGGGCGCTGCCGCCGCGATCGATGAGGTGGTTTACGCCAATGTCTTCGAAGGTCTGACCCGCATCGGGCCGGACGGCAGCGTGCTCCCGGCCCTGGCGTCCTCGTGGGATATCTCCGACGACGGGCTGGAATACACCTTCCACCTGCGCGAGGGCGTGACGTTCCACGACGGAACGAGCTTCGACGCGGAGGACGTGAAGTTCTCGCTCGACCGCGCG
>CAZMJQ010000264.1:0-2549 GCA_964566475.1 uncultured Propylenella sp.
CGCCACGCGCTGCTGCTGGCCGCCGGAGAGCTGGTAGGGGTAACGGTCGGCGAGCTGCGGCAGCTTGATCAGCTTCAGCATCTCCTCGACGCGCGCCGCGATCTCCGAGGACGGCTTCCTCTGCACCTTCAGGCCGAAGCCGACATTCTGCCGGACCGTCATGTTGGGGAAGAGTGCGTAGGACTGGAACACCATGCCGACTTTGCGCTGGTTCGGCTTCAGGTGCGTGACGTCCTTGCCGGCTATGCGAATCCTGCCGCCGCTCGGCTCCTCGAAGCCTGCGACCATCCTGAGCGTGGTCGTCTTGCCGCAGCCCGAAGGCCCCAGGAAGGAGACGAACTCGCCCCGCTGGATGGACAGGTCCATCGTCTGCACGACCTGGTGCGCGCCGAATGACTTGTTCACGCCGTCGAGCTCGAGAAAGGCCATTGCCGGTACCCTCGGTCCTAGTGCGGCGCAGCCGGCTGGCGCGACCGGCCGACGATCTGCAGGAGCCCCATGCAGGCCCAGGTGATGAAGAACGCGATGATGGCGAGCGCCGAAGGCTCGTAGGCCCGGTTGGCGCCGATGAGCTGCATGTAGGGGCCGAAGGCTGGGCGGTTGAGCAGCGCGGCTATCGTGAACTCGCCGATGACGATCGCGAAGGTGAGGAAGGCGCCCGAAAGGACGGCCGGGCGCACGTTCGGCAGAATGACGCGGAACAGAATGGACGGCCAGCCGGCGCCGAGGCTCTGCGCCGCCTCGGTGAGCGTGCGAATGTCGATCGCCCGGAGGCCCGTATCGACGGCGCGATACATGTAGGGGAGGCCGAGCGAGACGTAAGCGAAGACCAGCAGAATGTCGGTGGCCCAGCCGGTCGCGGTGAAAGGAATCAGCGAGGAGGTGTTGTACATCCTGAGATAGCCGAAGACGACGATGATGGCGGGAATGACCAGCGGCAGGAGCGTAATGAACTCCACGACCGGGCGAAGCCGCGGCAGCTTGAGCCTCACCCAGTAGGCAGTCGGCACGACGAGCAGCGCGCCGACCAGGACCGTGGCGACGGCGATCGACACGGTGTAGACCAGCGTGTCCTGGAAGCGCGGATCGGAGAAGACGTTGGCGTAGGCGTCGAAGCTGTATTCCCCCCTGCGAATGCGCAGCGAGAACTCGAACGTCGCGATCAGCGGCACGATGAAGTAGGTCGCACCGAACGCCATGGCGACCCAGGCGACGAGGCGGTTTCCCTTCATCGCAGCCATTTCTCCGAGCGCGAACGCAGCCAGATGAACAGCCCGTTCGACACGCCGGTGATGAGGATCATCCCGAATGCGAGCGCGTAGCCGAGATGCGGATCGTTCAGCACGTCGCCGCGGATCTGCGCGAACAGCAGGATGGTGACGATATTGAGCGAGGAGCCGGTCAGCGCGTAGGCCGTCGCCACCGCGCCAAACGCATTGGCGAAAAGCAGCGCCGTCGTGCCGAGGATGCTCGGCCACAGCACCGGCAGTCCGACGTACATCCAGTACTGCAGGCTGCTCGCGCCGAGTATCTCGGACGCCTCCCGCCATTCGCGCTTCAGGCCGTCGAGCGCCGGCGTGATGATCAGCACCATCAGCGGGATCTGAAAGTAGAGATAGGTGAGCGCCAGCCCGGCGAATGAAAGCAGGTTGAAGCCGTGGTGGTAGATGTTGAAGTCGAAATATTTGATGAGCAGCGCCGTGACGAGGCCGGTGCGGCCGAGCGTGGCGATGAAGGCGAAGGCAAGCGGGATTCCGGCGAACTGCGAGGCAACGCCGGAGAAGGTCATGAGCGCCGGGCGGAGCCAGCGCGGCAGGCCGCCGAGCACGACTGCATAAGCGAGGAAGAAGCCGACAATCGCACCGCCGATGGCAGAGGCGAGGCTCACCTTGATGCTGATCCAGTACGCCGCCATGATGGTCGGCGTGAAGAGATTGCCGATATTGCCGAGCGTGAACTGGCCGGTCCTGTCCTGAAAGGCGCCGACGATCAGATAGAGCGTCGGCAGGATCAGGAACATCAGCGCGAACACGAAGAACGGCATCACGCCGACCCACGCCCACGACATGCGGGCCGACGGGAGCCGGCTGGCGACGGGCGGGCTGAGAACCGCCTCCGATCTGTCGGTCAAAGGGGCGCTCCCGCGCGAAGCCCCGCCGGAGGCGGGGCTTCAGGAGTAGACGGAAGGCGCAGCGCCGGAACGGCCGCCGTATTTCCCGGCGCGGCGAAGCGGCCCCCCGTCATGCCCGGCTTATTGTACGTTGGCGCCGACCACGGCGTCCCACTTGGTCTTGATGGGCTCGCTTCCCGCCGCCTGCTCATCGAGCGAGGGGAAGTGCGCTTTCTCGTAGCCCTCCGCCGGCGGCAGGGCATCGAGCAGCTCCTGCGGAACCTTGCCGTTGGCGACCAGGTCGTTGAAGCGGATCGGATGGCAATAGCCCTTCAGCCACAAGAGCTGCCCCTCGTCCGAGTAAAGCCACTCCATCCACAGCTTGGCTGCATTCGGATGCGGAGCATGGGCGCTGATCGCCTGAATATAGACGCCAGCG
>CAZMJQ010000265.1:0-4403 GCA_964566475.1 uncultured Propylenella sp.
CCGAGCGCGCGCTGATAGAACTCCGCCACGAGCGGACGCTCCAGCTCGTCGCACTTGTTGAGGAAGGTGACGCGGAAGGCGTAGCCGAGGTCGCCGAAGATCTCCGCGTTCTCGCCCCAGGTGATGACCGTGCGCGGGCTCATGACGGTGGAGATGTCGCCATTGATGAAGGCGTTGCGCGTCAGGTCGGCCACGCGGACCATGCGGCTCGCCTGCTCGCGGCCCTTCGGCGTCCTCAGCGAACGCACCTTGGCGAGCACGATGTCGACCTCGCTGTCGTGCGGCAGGTAGTTGAGGGTCGTGACGATCGACCAGCGGTCCATCTGCGCCTGGTTGATCTGCTGCGTGCCGTGATAGAGCCCCGACGTGTCGCCGAGGCCGATCGTGTTGGCCGTCGCAAACAACCGGAACGCCGGATGCGGCTTGATAACCCTACTCTGGTCGAGAAGCGTCAGGCGTCCGGACGATTCCAGGATGCGCTGGATGACGAACATCACGTCCGGCCGCCCGGCATCGTATTCATCGAAGCAAAGCGCCACGTTGTGCTGGTAGGCCCAGGGCAGTATGCCGTCGCGGAACTCCGTCACTTGGTGATCGTCGCGGATGACGATGGCGTCCTTGCCGACCAGGTCGATACGGCTGATGTGGCTGTCGAGGTTGACGCGCACGCACGGCCAGTTGAGGCGCGCGGCCACCTGCTCGATGTGCGTCGACTTCCCCGTGCCGTGATAGCCGGTCACGATGACGCGCCGGTTCCTGGCGAAGCCGGCCAGGATGGCGAGCGTCGTGTCGCGGTCGAAGAGGTAGTCCTCGTCGAGATCGGGCACGTGCTCGTTGGGCTCGGAGAAGGCGGGTACCTCCAGGTCGGAATCGATCCCGAAGACCTGTCGGGCAGAGACCTTCATATCCGGGACCGCGAGCAATTGTTCGGCGGCTGCATTCATAGTTCAACGAACCTCTTGGGCAGGCGTTCGACGCGACGCACCGAACGGGAAGGCAATTAGCAGAAACCGACGCTCTTCAGGTAGGAGTAGGCCTGAATTATCTCACGCAGGCGGTCCTCGAGCGATCGGTCGCCGCCATTGGCGTCGGGATGATGGCGCTTGACGAGCAGCTTGTAGCGCGCCTTCACCTCGGCGGCGGTGGCGGTCGCGTCAAGCCCCAGCGCGCTCAGCGACTTCGCCTCCATGTTGCGGACCTTGCGCCGCTCCGGCTCCGGACCGCCGGCCTGGAACCCGTCGCCGAAGAAGCGGAACGGGTCTTCGGCCTTGCCCGCCCATCGGTAACCCGACGCCCGGGTTGCACGCGAGGATTCCGGCTTGTGGCCATTCATCCCCATCTGCCAGGTGGGGCGGTGGCCGACGACCGAAGCCTTGTGATAAGCTTGGATCGCCGCGTCGTTCATGCCCGAGAAGTAGTTGTAGGACTTGTTATACTGGCGCACGTGATCGAGACAGAACCAGAAATACTCGCCCTCGGCGCTACGCCCCTTGGGGGCGCGATGCGACCCGGCGCCGGAACAGCCCGGCATGTCGCAGGCGCGCTCCCGCGGCGGCGCCGGCTTCTCCTCGCCAGCGTCGATCCGGATCTTGTCGAAATAGGCCGAGTCGAGCTTCATAGGGTCAATATGCCTGTCCGCGGCGGCGCCCTCAAGGCGGGTCATGGTCTGTGAGAAGGGTTGCAACATCGTGTCGGTCAAGTCCCGGATAGAGAACAAGCTCCAAGTTGCGTTCCAGCCCGACGCGCTTCAGGTGGTGGACGAGTCGCACCTGCATGCCGGGCATGCCGGTGCACGGCCGGAAGGGGAGACGCATTTCCGCATCACGGTGGTGTCGCCGGCATTTGCCGGGAAGAGCCGGGTCGAGCGGCACCGGATGGTGAATTCCACGCTGGCGGAAGAACTCGCAGGCCCCGTTCACGCCCTCGCCGTGCACGCATCGGCGCCGTGAGAGCCCAGGCGCGGTTGATGCCTATGTCGGGCCCGCAGGCGGGGTTTGCAAGGGTATCACGTGCAGCTGTGTGAGCCGGTTGCCGCTTTTGGAAAGCAGCTTGAAGCGGCAGCCGCTGAAGGTGAACTCCTGGCCGGGCTCCGGAATCGTGCCCGCCTCGTGGATGACGAGCCCGGCCACGGTTGTCGCCTCCTCATCCGGTAGCGACCAGTCGAACGCCCGGTTGAGGTCGCGAACAGGAACCCAGCCATCGACAAGCACGCTGCCGTCCGGCTGCGGTCGCACGCCTTCAACGACGACGTCGTGCTCGTCGGCAATGTCTCCGACGATCTCCTCGAGGATGTCCTCGAGCGTCACCAGCCCCATCACTTCGCCGTACTCATCGACCACGAGCGCGAAATGGGCTTTGCGGCGGAGGAACGAGGTGAGCTGCGTCTGCAGCGGTGTAGTCTCGGGAACAAACCAGGGCGGCGCGGCGACGCCGACGATGTCGATCGCCGCAGCGTCGCCCCTGGCCGCCGCGAGCGCCCGCAGAAGGTCTTTGGTGTGCAGAATACCGACGATGTTGCCTCGGTCGCCGCGCCACAGCGGGATTCGCGTATGAGGGCTTGCCAGGACTGCCTCGACAATCGCGCTATTGGGATCGTCGGCGTCGATCGTGTTCATGTTGGTTCGGTGCACCATGACGTCGGAGACAGCCAGCTCGGCAAGGTCCAGAAGCCCCTCCAGCATGTCCCGGTCTCGCTTGCGCACGATGCCTTCGCGATGGAAGAAATCGACAGTGCCGCGCAGCTCGTCATGGCCGGAGACCAGGGGATTGGCGAGGGCGGTGACGCCAAAGAGGCCTAGCATGCGGCTCACCAGCGCCTCGACCAGCATCGTGATCGGTCCCAGCAGACGCACGAAGACGCTTACGATCGGTGCCACTGCGACTGCGAAGCGATCCGGAACCGTGATCGCCCAGGTTTTCGGCAGTACCTCCGCGAACACGAGCACCAATGCAGTCATGACGATGGTTGCATAGACCACGCCGGCCTCGCCGAACCAGCGGATGAAGAGGCTGGCGGCGAGCGCCGAAGCCAGGATGTTGACGATGTTGTTGCCCAGAAGGAGCGTGCCGATCAGCCGCTCCTTGGCGTCCAGCAGGCGGCGGAGCAAGGCCGCGCGGCGCTCGCCGGCCTTCTCGAGCTGGTGAACGCGGGCCCGCGAGAGAGCCGTCAGCGCGGTCTCGGAGCCCGAGAAGAAGCCGGAGAGCATCAGGAGCAACAGGACAAAGATGATGACGGCCCATACGGACATTGCCCGCGTCCTACCTCCCGAGTGCCTCCGCCAGGAAAGCCATCACGCGATCGGGCGCGACGTCGTTGGCGATGAAGGCCTTGCCGATGCCTCGGGTCAGTATGAAGGTGAGCTGGCCGCGACGCACCTTCTTGTCCTGCGCGATGTGACGCATGAGCTCCCCGGCGGTGGGACGGCCGCCGGGGACTTCGGCGATCGAGACGGGCAAGCCCGCCTCGCTCAAGTGGTTGCGCACACGGTCGGCATCGGCTTGCCGCGCAAAGCCCTCTGCGGCGGAGAAATCGTGCGCGAGCACCATGCCGATCGCCACCGCCTCGCCGTGCACGAGCCGCGCCGTGTCGTAGCGGCAGGCGGCTTCCAGAGCGTGGGCGAACGTGTGGCCGAGATTGAGGAGGGCGCGCTCGCCCGTCTCGCGCTCGTCGGCGGTGACGGTGCGCGCCTTGGCGCGGACGCTCTCGGCGATCGCGCGGATGCGCGCCGGATTGCCGGAGAAGACCTCCTGCCGGTGCTCCTCCAGCCAGGCGAAGAACGAGGCGTCGCCGATCAAGCCGTACTTCACAACCTCGGCGTAGCCCGCCGCGAACTCCCGGCGGGGCAATGTATCGAGCGAAACCGTGTCCGCAAGTACCAGAACCGGCTGGTAGAATGTGCCGATGAGGTTCTTTCCCTGGGGGGCGTTGATGCCCGTCTTGCCGCCGACGGAGGAGTCCACCTGCGCCAGAAGCGTGGTCGGAACCTGCACGACCCGCATGCCGCGCCGGGCGATGGCCGCGGCGAAGCCCGCAAGGTCGCCTATCACGCCGCCGCCGAGGGCGATGACGACGTCGCCGCGTTCGATCCGCGCAGCCAGAATCCCGTCGACGACGTTGGCAAGGCTGGCGAAACTCTTGGACGACTCGCCGGGCGGGATGGTGATCGGGACGTACTCGATGCCGGCCGCGGACAGTGAGCTCAGCAGCGTGTTGAGATGCAGCGTGGCAACCGTTTCGTCGGTCACCACCGCGGCCCTGACGCCCGGCAATCGCGCGGCGATCTCGTGCCCGGCCCGGTCGATGACGTCGCGGCCGATGATGATGTCGTAGGATCGCGGTCCGAGATCGACTGTGACTGTCGTCGATTCGCGAGAGGCGTCTCCCGCTTCGGCCATCGGATCAG
>CAZMJQ010000266.1:0-9683 GCA_964566475.1 uncultured Propylenella sp.
ACCCCGGCGCTCGGCCGGCTGCTTGATCTTGCTCGCGCGTTCGACGTCGAGATCGGTCTTGCGGTGATCCCGGCGGCTGCGCGCGAAAGTCTCGCCGCGGCGCTCGACTCCTGGCCGCGCGTCGCGATCCTGCAGCATGGCTACCGGCACCGGAACCACGCGCCAAAGGGTTCTCCAGCGGTGGAATGCGGCGGCGAGCGCCCGGTCGACGCCGTGCTGGACGAGATGCGCGAAGGGCGCCGTCTCATGCAGGAGCTGTTCGCCGCGCGTGCCGAGCCGATCCTCGCCGCGCCGTGGAACCGCATCGATCCGCCGGTGCTCGCGCGGCTGGGCGAGGCGAACTTCTTCGGCGCCTCCGCCATGGGCCCGCGCGCGCGGATGGCCGGCGCGAATTCCCTCGTTATCGTGAACGCGCATCTCGATCCGCTGAACTGGAAGGAGAGGTGTTTTGCCGGACTCGGGAAGGCGCTGAGCGGCCTGATCGGAGAGCTGAGGGACCGCCGTGCGGGCGCGTCCGAGGCGGACGAGCCGCTCGGCCTCCTCACGCATCACCTCGATCACGACGCGGAGACGTGGGCCTTCGTGGAGCGGCTGCTTCAAGTCACCGCCGCGCATCCGGCGGCGCGCTGGCTCGGCGCGCGTGGTGTGTTCAGCGAGGCAGGCCGCGCGGCATCCGTAGCCCGCACGGAGCGCAGCGCAATGCGGGGAGGGCGGTGAAGACGGTGAGGCCGTCCCGGATTGCGCTTCGCTCTATCCGGGCTACGGAGGGCGGGCCGTGAGCATCGTCGTCCGTCCCGCCGCCGAGGGCGACATCGAAGGCGTCGTCGATTTGCTCCACGGGCACATGAGCGCGAAGATCAGCAGGCAGCGCTGGCGGAGCCTGCTCGACTATCCCTGGCGTCCGGCAGGCGCGGACCGCGGCTGCGTCGCGCTCGACGGCGGCCGCGTGGTGGGCTTCCTTGGACTTGTCTATGCCGATCGCACGTTCTCCGGCCGGACCGAGCGCTTCTGCAACATCTGCGCGTGGTATCTGCTGAAGGACTATCGCGGACGCGGGATCGGCAAAGAGATCCAGAACGTCAGCATCGCCGACAAGGACCAGACCTACACACTCGTGACGGCGACCGCCGGCACTGATCGCGCTTTCCGCGGCGCCGGGTTTGAGGTCCTCGACGACGAGCGCTGGATCCTGCGTCGACGCGGCGAGGCGGTGGGGCATCTCGAATTGCTCGAGGGTCACGACGCTGTCGAGAAGATGCTCGCGCCGGAGCATCGCCGCATCCTCGACGATCACCGCGGCTTCAACCTGCGCCACCTGCACCTCAGCGCCGGCGGTCGTTCGTGCTACCTGGTCGTGCAGGCGCGCAAGCAGGGCGAGGACGTCGACTACCACCAAGTGATGTACGTATCGGACCCGGATTTCATCGCCGCGAACGGACAGGCAATCGCCGACGCCATCCTGGAGCCGGGCCGCGCCGTTTTCGCCGTTGACCGACGATTCGCGCCCGAGCCCATGCCGTGGGAACGCGAGAAACTGCGCCAGCCGCGCCTTTTCAGCGCCCCGCGCCTTGACCCGCGCGCGATCGATCATCTCTACAACGAGATCGTCCTCCTCGACCTGAAGCTTCCCTGAGCGCCCATGCCGAAAGCCCCAGCACGTCCGTCCGCCGATCCGGAGCGCAGAGCCCGCGTGGCCGGCTCAAGGCCGGAGATCGATCCGCGCGTCTTCCGGCGCGTCATGAGCCGCTTCGCCACCGGCGTGACGGTGATTACCACGCGCGACGGCGACGGCGTGCGCGGCATGACGGCGAACGCCTTCATGTCCGGATCGCTTGAGCCACCGCTCCTGGTGGTGTCGATCGCGAAGCGCGCGCACATGCATGCCCTGATGCTGGAAGCGGAGCGGTTCGGCGTGAGCATCCTCGCCGAGACGCACGAGGAGGTGAGCAACCACTTCGCCGGCCGCCCCAACCCGGGCCTTCAGGTCGCGTTCGAGGAGCGGCACGGCGCGCCGGTGCTGCGCGATGCGTGCGCCCGCATGGCGGCGGAGATGGTGGTGCAGCACGAGTGCGGCGATCACACCATCTTCATCGGGCGCATCCTCCACATGGACTCCGACGACCGCATGCCGTTGCTCTACCACGCCGGCTGCTACCGTGCGCTCGACCGCGAGGGCCGCATCGACCACGCCGTCAGCATCCTGGAGTTCTGGTAGGCGGCGCGGGCTCAGGCCGCCTTGGCGAGCGCCTCGTCGGCGTTGAGCCGGTTCTCGCGCGTGCCGGAGACGATGATCTCCAGCACCTCCTGCTCGTTCGTGTTCGAGATGTAGCGGTCGCCGACGTTCTCGCCGCGCTTCAGCACCATCACGCGGTCGCCCACGGCGAAGATGTCCTGCAGGCGGTGCGAGATAATGATCTGTGCCACGTTGTGCTTTTTGAGTTCGAGCATGGTCTCCAGCAGGCGCTCCGTCGCCATGACGGAGAGGTTCGCCGTGGGCTCGTCGAGGATGACGACCTTCGGGTCGAAGGAGATGGCGCGCGCGATCGCCACCGATTGCTGCCGGCCGCCGGACAGGCTCTCGACCTTCTGGTAGACGGAATTGACGTCCACCTTGAGCCGCTGCAGCACTTCGTTTGCGTCCGCGTACATTTTCTTGCGGTTGATGAAGAGGCCGCGGCGCGGCCAGCGCCCGAGGAAGATGTTCTGCCCGACGTCCATATTCCCGCAGAGCGCGAAGTCCTGATAGATCATCTCGATGCCGCGGTCGCGGCTCTCGTGCGGGCTGCGGAAGTGCACCTCCTCGCCGCCCACGAAGATGTCCCCCGCGTCGCGGTAGTAGGCGCCGGTGAGTATCTTCATCAGCGTCGACTTGCCCGCGGAATTGTCGCCGACGAGCCCAAGCACCTCGCCGGGATGGAGTTTCAGGTCGACGTCGATCAGCGCGTTCACGGCGCCGAACGACTTCGAGATGCCGCGCATCTCGACAATGGGCCGCTCTGGTGTCGCTGCTTCAGGCATTGGCCGTTTCCCGTCTTGTCCCGGGGCGCCTGCGGAACGCCCGTCCCAGGCCGCCGAGCACATTGTACTGGCGCACCCAGATGTCGACCAGCACGGCGATGATCAGGATGCCGCCGATGAAGACGTTCACCCAGTGCTGCGGCAGGGAGATGGACGCGCCGGATTCAGTGATGATGTTGAGCTGCAGGAGCGAGCGCACCAGCGTGATCACCGCTGCGCCCGCGAGCGAGCCGATGATCGTGCCGAAGCCGCCGAAGATGGAGCCGCCGCCGATGATGACCGAGGCGATCGCGTCGAGCTCGCGGAACTGCCCGGCCGCCGGATTGAAGCTGCGGAAGTAGGCGACGTTGATGACGCCGGCCATGGCGGCGCAGAACCCGGACAGCACCAGCGCGGTGATGCGCACGCGGTTGGTGCTGATGCCGGAATAGTCGGCGGCGCGGCGGTTGCCGCCGGTCGCATAGACCATCTGGCCGAACGGCATGCGGGAGAGGATCACGCCCGCCACGATCGCGACGAGCGCCATCCAGATGGTCTGCACGGAGGTCACCTGCGCGATGGCGCCGAGGATGCCGGGCGGCAGGGGCACGCTGAAGAAGCTGAGGATGTCGCCGACCTTTCGGCCGATGAGGTTGAACGGCTCGGCCCACCCGGTGAGCTGCTGCCCCGCGACGATCCAGGCGGCGAGACCGCGCGCCATGTAGAACATGCCGAGCGTGGCGATGAAGGCCGGCAGGCCGAAGCCGACCGTGACCAGCGCGTTGACGCAACCGGCGGCGGTTCCCGCCATGAGGCCCATGGCGATCGCCGTCATCGGGTCGAGACCGAGCACCTTCAGGCAGTAGGCGGCGGTGCTTCCCGCCAGCGCCAGGACCGCGCCGACGGAAAGGTCGATGTCGCCGCAGGCGATGACATACGTCAGACCCAGCGTGAGGATCGCGATCTCCGTGTAGTTGAGCAGGATGGCGAACGTGTTGGGCAGGCCCGCCCAATAGTCGGGCCTTAGATAGAGTCCGACGAGCCAGAGAAGCATGGCGAGGATGAGCGCGAGCGCGTCGCGGCGCGCCAGGAAGCGGCCGAGGCCGCGGGCGCCGAGGGCGCGGTCGGAGGCGACGGTCCCGCGGGTCTGCGCGCCGACGCCGGCTACGCCGCCGATA
This sequence comes from uncultured Propylenella sp., assembly GCA_964566475.1. Lineage (GTDB taxonomy): Bacteria > Pseudomonadota > Alphaproteobacteria > Rhizobiales > Afifellaceae > DASWJZ01. The sequence goes on from CAZMJQ010000266.1 coordinate 4,176, forward strand.
TCGAGGACTCGCGGCGGCGGCCGCTGGGCCAGCCATGCCCACAGGCGCTGGAACAGCTTTTGCCGGATGACGTAAGGCTCGATGAGCACTGCGACGATCAGAAGCGCGCCGATGAAGAAAGGCGTGGCGCCGGCGGGCAGTGTCGACGTGGCCTTCACCTGGATGATCTGGTCTCCGATCTGCACCTCGCGCGTGATGGGCACGCCCTCGCGCAGCACCTTGTTGATGAGGCCGGTCAGCAACGCGCCGAGATAGCTGCCGACGACGCGGCCGCGCCCGCCGAGGATGGACGCGCCGCCGATGATCACGGAGGCGATCACGATCAGCTCGGTAAGGAGGCCCGCCTGCGAGGTGATGCCCTTGTCCTGCGCCACGGTCATCAGTCCGGCGAGCGTGGCGCAGAGCGAGGAAAGCAGGTAAGCGCGAATTCGCACCCAGTTGGTGGGGATGCCGGCATAGACGGAAGCCTGCTCGTTGCCGCCGGTGGCGAAGGTCTCGTAGCCCTGGCGGGTCTTGGCGAGCACGATCGCGCCGATGGCGACGACGACAAGCACGATGATGATCTGGTTGTTGAAGCCGAAGGCGTTGGACTCGCCCAGCTGGAAGAACCAGTTGTGCTCCCGCTGGCTCGCCTTGACCGAGTAAAGGATCGAGCGGCCTCCGGTGAGGCCCAGGACGATGCCGCGGCCGATGAAGAGCATCGTCAGCGTCGCAATGAAGGCCGGGACCTTCAGGTAGGTCACGAGGACGCCGTTGATGAGCCCGATCAGCGTCCCGAGCACCAGGCAGACGAGGATCGCGGGGCCCACGCCCATATTGTAATGGGCCGGGTTGAACATGAAGGAGAATGCGACGCCGATGAGGCCAAGGGTGGAGCCGACGGAAAGATCGAGGTCCTTGTTGGCGATGACGAAAGTCATGCCCACCGCCATCACTCCGAAGCGGGCGGTGTCCCTGAGCAGCGCCTGCAGGGCGTCGGTGGTGCCGAAGAAGGCGGGGTTGAGGATGGCGCCGCCGATATAGAGCGCGGCCATGAGCGCCAGCAGGCCCATCTCCCAGCCGCCGGCAAGCTCCAGCGGCCTGCGGCCCTTCAGCTTTGTCGCGCCATCAGCCATCAGCGCACCAGCACCCCAGAAGCTCGGATGAGTCGCACAAAAGGCCGCGGGAGGGAACGCACCCTCCCGCGACCGTCGTCAGGCGCTTATTGACCCGGACTAGTTCTCGTAGCGGGCGCCGATGTCGCCGACCGACTCCTGCGTCACGAGCTGGGCGCGCGTGTCGAGGTTGGCCGCCGCAATCCCGCGGTCGATCTCGAGGTACAACTGCATGACCGGCCAGAAGCCCTGCAGGAACGGCTGCTGTCCGAGGGCCCCGGTCAGGTTGCCGGCGCGCAGCGCATCCTGCTGTGCCGGGCCGAGGTCGAACCCGTAGGCGCACATCTGTCCGGTATTGCCGGTCTGCTCTACGGCGCTGGCAAGGGCCGGCGTGAAGACATTGTTGCCGGCGAACGCGCCGACCACGTCGCCGCGCGATTCGATCAGCGAGATGATCGAGTTGGTCGGGTCGTTCATGTCGGCCGAAACGCCGACGTTCTCGGGGCCGGCGTCAACCTGGAAGTTTTCCAGCATGCCGTTGGCCGACAAAGAGGAGACGATCGCCTCGAAGGCGGAGGTGACGCGGTTGTTGACCTCGATGTTCCCCATCGCCGTATCGTTCGGCAGGATGATGGAGCCCGATTCGATCCCGCGATCCATCAGGCACTGCACCAGGGCCTCGCCGGCGATCGCCGCCGCAGATGCGTCCTGCCCGGTGTGGCTGATGCCGTTCCGGTCGAGGATGCCGGGATCGAACGAGTTGGTCGTCGCGACGGGAATGCCGTTCTCCTGGGCCGTCCTGACGATGTCGTCATAGGCGCCGACCTGCGGGGTCGTCATGATGATACCGTCGATGGTCGGGTCGTTGACGATCTGGTTCAGGATCTCGATCGCCCGCGCGGGGTCGTCGGTCGGGGATTCCGAGCCGAGCAGCAGCACCTTGGCGCCGATCAGGTTGGCGGCGACGGTGGCGCCGACATAGACCGGGTCGAAGAAGCCGTTGCCGGCCGTGTGCGTCACGATGGCGAAGGTCAGGACGCCGTCGTTGGAGTGGAAACCCTTGGTGCCCTCGGCTTCCTGGGCAGCCTCGTCCCAGGAATAGCCGCTGACGGCGCGGTCGACGCCGCCCGACTGGGCGATGGCGCCGCTGACGCCAAGCGAGAGCGCTGCGGCGGTCGCCGCAAGCGGAGCAAAGTACTTCATACTTAATCCTCCCTCTGGTCACGGGGGAACGCGAATCCCGCAGTTTGTCTGCGTTCCGTGCGCGCTTCCCCCTAAAATCATACTTTTCGCTAAAGCCGGGTCGCGGGTAAATAGGCAAATTGCTGCGCGGCCCAAAAAAAGCACTGCGCCAGCGGATTGACGGGCGCAAATGGGTCCGCGTGAGTTCCGGCACATTTACGCGGCCTTAGCGCGCCGGGCGATATGAAGCAGCCCTCGAAAGGCGGCGATCCTTGCGCAAAGAGCTCTCGATCCTCCACGTGATCCGCAGCCCGGTGGGCGGCGTGTTTCGCCACGTCTTCGATCTCGCGTCGGCGCAACACGAGGCCGGGCACGCCGTCGGACTGGTCTGCGACTCCGCGCAAGTCGATGTCCTGCAGGAGGGGCGTATCGCCGCATTGGCGTGCCGCCTGCGGCTCGGCATCGCCCGCATCCCGATGGCGCGCTCGATCGGGCCGGGGGACGTCGGCGCCACGCTCAGAGTCGCGCGGCGTGTCGCCGAGGCCCGTCCGGACGTGATGCACGGGCATGGCGCCAAGGGCGGGCTCTACGGCCGGCTCGCCGCCACCTTCCTGCGGCGCAGGCGCAGGCGCTGGCCCGTCGCCGCTTTCTACGCGCCGCACGGCGGTAGCCTTCACTATGAGCGGAACTCGCTGCAGGGGCGGCTCTACTTCACGGCGGAGCGTGCGCTGGAGCGGGTGACCGACGGGCTCATTCATGTGTCGGTCTACGAGGCGAAGACCTACCGCCGGAAGGTCGGCGTGCCGCGGTGCCCGGTGCACGTCGTCCGCAACGGGCTGAAGCCGGAGGAGTTCGAGCCGGTGGAGCGCGCGGCGGATGCGGCCGACTTTCTCTATATCGGCGAGCTGCGCGACCTTAAGGGCGTCGACGTCTTCATCGAGGCTCTTGGGCTTCTTGAGGGGGAGGGGCTGGCGCCGCGCGCAATCGTGGTCGGCCCGGGGGCGCCGGAGGACGAGAAGCGCTACCGCGAGCTGGCGAACGCCAGGGTGCCGGCGAACCGGGTTGACTTCCGGCCGCCCATGCCGGCGCGTGGAGCCTTCGCGCAGGCCCGCACGGTCGTCATGCCGTCGCGGGCGGAGTCGATGCCCTACGTCGTGCTGGAGGCCGCGGCCTCTGGCATGCCACTCATCGCGACGGACGTGGGCGGCATCCCGGAGGTGTTCGCGGGGGAGACCGAGCGCCTGGTCCGGCCCGGCGACGCGCCGGCGCTCGCCGCCGCAATGCGCGCTGCGCTGGTCGACCCGGGGCGGCTGGCATCGGAGGCGATGCTGCGGCGAGAGAGCGTGAAGCAAAATTTTTCTCTGCGGGCCGCGGCTGCGCAGGTCGAAGGCATCTACCGCGGCGCGCTGGAAGCGCGCTATAGCGTGGTCCGCGCGAGCGAGGCCCCCGAGGCCGATCTCTCGCGCTGAGCCTCGCAGCGGCCTTGCCGGCGGCTGTGTCTTCTGGATCGAGCCGGCTAAAGGCCGCCTGGCGCCCGCCCATGTCCGATCGCCTGACCCATGTCGAGCGGCTTGAAGCCGAGAGCATCCACATCATGCGCGAGGTGGCGGCGGAGGCCCGCAACCCGGTGATGCTCTACTCCATCGGCAAGGATTCTTCCGTCATGCTGCATCTGGCGCGGAAGGCCTTCTTCCCCGCGCCGCCGCCCTTTCCGCTGATGCACCTCGACACGACGTGGAAGTTCCGCGAGATGATCGCGTTCCGCGACAGGACGGCCGCGGACGCCGGCATGCGGCTTATCGTGCACACCAACCAGGAGGGGATCGCCGCCGGGCTCAATCCCTTCGACCACGGCCCCAGCTACACGCGCGTCATGAAGACCGACGCGCTCCGGCAGGCGCTCGACCGGCACGGCTTCGACGCGGCTTTCGGCGGTGCCCGCCGCGACGAGGAGAAAAGCCGGGCGAAGGAGCGAATCTTCTCGTTCCGCTCCGCCAGCCACGCCTGGGACCCGAAGAACCAGCGGCCCGAGCTCTGGCGGCTCTACAACACGCGCGTCAACGACGGCGAGTCGATGCGCGTCTTCCCGCTGTCGAACTGGACCGAGCTCGACGTCTGGGCCTACATCCTGAGGGAGGACATTCCGATCGTCCCGCTCTATTTCGCCGCCGAGCGGCCGGTCGTGGCGCGCAACGGCCAGCTCATCATGGTCGACGACGGGCGTCTGCCGCTTAAGCCCGGGGAGGAGCCGGAGATGCGGCTCGTCCGCTTCCGCACGCTCGGCTGCTACCCGCTCACCGGCGCGATCGAATCGAACGCCACATCGCTAGAAGCCATCGTCGCTGAGATGATGGCGGCGCGCACCTCCGAGCGTGGCGGCCGCGTCATCGACAGGGAGGCCGGCGCCTCGATGGAGCGCAAGAAGCGCGAAGGATACTTCTGATGAGGGTGAGAAGGATCGCAGGAATGGTTCCTCCCCCGTCGCTTTGCGACGGGGGAGGAACTCGGGCTCTACTGCGATGCATCGCGAAGCCTTCTCGCTCGAGGCCGTCGCCGCCGCGGCGCGCGCCGACACGCTGCGGTTCCTCACCTGCGGCAGCGTCGACGACGGCAAGTCGACCCTCATCGGGCGGCTCCTCTACGATTCGCACCTGCTCATGGAGGACCAGCTCGCCGACCTTGAGAGCGACTCGCGGAAGCACGGCACGGCCGGCGACGACATCGACTTCGCGCTCCTCGTCGACGGCCTGGAGGCCGAGCGCGAGCAGGGCATCACCATCGACGTCGCCTACCGCTTCTTCGCCACGCCGCGCCGCCGCTTCATCGTCGCCGATACGCCGGGGCACATTCAGTACACGCGCAACATGGCGACCGGCGCCTCGACGGCCGACCTCGCCATCCTTCTGGTCGACGCGACCAAGGGCGTGCTCACGCAGACGCGCCGGCACGCCGTCATCGTCTCGCTGCTCGGCATCCGCGATATCGTGCTGGCGGTGAACAAGATGGACCTCACCGGCTTCGATGCCGACACGTTCCACAAGATCGCCGCCGACTTCGAGTCGTTCGCCGCGCGGCTGTCGATCGAGCGGGTCACCGCTATCCCGATCTCGGCACGTCACGGCGACAACGTCTCGCGCCGCAGCGGGCGCACGCCGTACTATTCCGGCCCGACCCTGCTGGAGCATCTGGAGACAGTCGAGCCGCAGGGGCAGGAAATCTCCGGCGCGCTTCG
>CAZMJQ010000267.1:0-10107 GCA_964566475.1 uncultured Propylenella sp.
ACAACGCTTCCTGGCTCTTTCGCGCGACGCCTTATCTGGTGTTTGCCACGACCTGGGTCGCTGCGGCCCTGGTGCCGACCTTTGCGATGGGGCTTTACTTCTCCTGGTCGGCTGACCTCATCGCCATTACCGCGCTTATCGCCGGCGCGCGGTTCTTCCTGGCCCTGGCCGGCATGGACGTCGGCACGAGCTTCGGCGGCATTGGCTCGAGCCGCGAGGTGATGATCGCCTCGCTGGCAGAGCCAGCGATGATCATGATCACCTTCACGCTGGCCCTCGTTGCCGGCTCCACCCAGCTTTCCAGCATTGCCGCCTTCATGCTCTCGCCGGAGGCAGGACTGAGCGTTTCGCTCGGCCTTGCGCTGGTCGCGCTCGTTATCGTGGCGCTGGCGGAGAACGCGCGCGTGCCGGTGGACAACCCGGCCACGCATCTTGAGCTCACCATGGTGCATGAGGCGATGGTGCTGGAATATTCCGGCCGCCACCTCGCCATGATCGAGTTCGCGGCTTCGCTGAAGCTGCTTCTCTATGCTTCGCTCATCGCCTGCATCTTCGTGCCGTGGGGCCTGGCGGCCGAGGACGCCGGACCCGCCGGCTTCGCGATCGGCGTGCTTGCCTACCTCGTGAAGCTCGGGGTCGGCGCGGTGCTGCTTGCCCTGTTCGAGACGGCAATCGCCAAGATGCGCGTGTTTCGCGTTCCGGAGTTCCTGGGCGGAGCCTTCATGCTCGGCTTGCTCGCCAGCCTGCTTCTCTTCGTCGTGCAAAGCCAATGAGAGACACGTTCGTCTACGACGTTGCGCATCTCCTCGCCGGCGGCGTCGTGCTGGTCAGCCTGATGATGCTCTATCAGCGCCGTCTCTACGCGCTCCTCAACGTGTTCGCGCTGCACGCCTTCGTGCTGTCGCTTTCGGTCGGATGGCAGGCCTACATCCAGGAGGCGCCGCACCTTTATATCACCGCCGCCATCGCGCTCGTCTTTAAGGCGATCGCCATTCCGGTGGTGCTGCACCGGATGATCGTGCGTCTCGGCATCCATCGCGAGATCGAGACCGTCGTGGGGATCGGCCCCACCATGCTCCTCGGCATGGGGCTCGTGGCGCTGTCTACGGTCATCATGCTCGAAGTGACGGCCGAGGCAGATCCCCTCGCTCGCGAGGACCTTGCCTTTGCGCTGTCGGTCGTCCTCCTGGGCCTGCTCGTCATGGTGACGCGGCGCAACGCCGTGAGCCAGGTGGTCGGCTTCATGTCGCTCGAGAACGGCTTGGTGCTGGCGGCGACAGGCGCCAAGGGAATGCCCTTCGTGGTGGAGATCAGTGTCGCGTTCTCGATCCTGATCGCCTTCATCGTCATCGGCATCTTCCTGTTCCGCATTCGCGAGCGCTTTGACACGGTCGACGTGCACGAGCTCAACCGCTTCCGGGGAGAAGCCCGATGAGCTCGGTAGGCCTCGATCCGGTAATGGCGGTTCTCGTCGTTCCGCTCGCGGCGGCAGCCGTGCTTGCGCTGCTTCCCGGCTTCCAGCTGGCGGCGCGCGTGAACATCGCCGCCGCGTTCATCACGCTGGTCGCCGCCGGCTCGCTCCTCGTGGTCGCGCGTCCGGAGGCCGGGGTCTACATCCTGGTCGACGACCTCAACATCGTCTTCATCGTGCTTTCCACGTTCGTCGGCTTCACGACCTCCATCTTCAGCGCCAGCTACATCGCGCACGAAGTGGAGATCGGCCGGCTCACGCCGACCTACCTGCGCTTCTACCACGCGATGTACCAAGTGCTGATGTTCGCCATGAACCTGGCGCTCGTCGCCAACAATATTGGGCTGATGTGGGTGGCGATCGAAATCGCCACACTGACCACCGTACTGATGGTCGGCATCTATCGCACACACGAAGCGCTTGAGGCGGCGTGGAAGTACTTCATTCTCGGCAGCGTCGGAATCGCGCTGGCGCTTTTCGGTACCATCCTCGTCTACATGGCGGCGCGTCCTGTGGTCGGCGAGGGCGTGGAGGCGATGGTCTGGACGGTGCTGGCCGCGAACGCCCAGTCATTCGACCCCGCGCTCCTCAACCTTGCCTTCGTCTTCCTGCTGCTCGGTTACGGCACCAAGGTAGGCCTCGCGCCGCTGCACGCGTGGCTGCCCGACGCGCATGCCGAGGGTCCCACTCCGATCTCCGCGGTGCTGTCGGGGCTGCTTCTCAACGTCGCCCTCTACGCCGTGCTGCGGTTCAAGATACTGCTTGCCGCCAATCCCGATGCCATTGCGCCGGGACCGCTGATGGTCGTGCTCGGCCTCTTGTCGCTGAACTTCGCCGCCTACATGCTCTACCGACGGCGCGACATCAAACGCATGTTCGCCTATTCCTCGATCGAGCATATGGGCATCATCGTCTTTGCCTTCGGCATGGGCGGCCCGCTGGCGAACTTCGCCGGACTCCTGCACATGACCATGCATTCGTTGACCAAGTCAGCGATATTCTTTTCCATTGGACACATCGCGCAGGTTAAGGGAACGCAGCGCATCTCTGAGATCGGCGGGTTGACTGAGACGCACCCCTGGCTCGGCTGGGGCTTGGTTCTCGGCGTCGTGGCGATAGCCGGCATGCCGCCGCTCGGCATCTTCACGAGCGAGTTCCTCCTCGTCAGCTCGACCTTCGCGCGTGAGCCCCTCCTCGCCATCGCGCTGGTCGCCGGCCTGCTCGTCGGGGTGGGAGCTCTCTTCCTGCACCTCAGCGCTGTCGCTTTCGGTGCGCCCAGGGGGCCCGTCGCACCGGCAAAGGCCTCCTACGTTCCGATGTTCGTTCATCTCGCGCTGGTGCTTTGTGGCGGCATCTTCCTGCCCGGGCCGCTCGTCTCGTGGTTCCAGCATGTCGCCAGGCTCCTGGGTTAGCGGAGCGATGACGAAACTCTCCGAGCTGATCGCAAATGGTTCCGGCGTCAGAGGGCGCGAGCCGTGGCTGCGCGCGGAGGTCGACACCGAAACCTGGAAGGACGCTTCGCGGCGGCTGGCGGAAGGCGCGCTGACGCTCTTTGGATTGTGGCCGGACGGCGACGCTGTCCATATGGCGCTGCACGACGAAGCCGCCGATGGCTTCGGCATCATCACGCTTCGCTGCCGTGACCGCCGCTTTCCTTCGGTCGGCAGGCTGCACGCACCGGCCATCCGTCCGGAGCGCGCCATTCGCGACCTCACCGGTCTCGAGCCGGAAGACGCGCCGGACGCGAGACCATGGCTCGATCATGGCCGCTGGGATGTCGAGCATCCGCTCGGGCCGTCGGCGGCGACAGTGACCGATGCGGCGCCCTACGCCTTCCTGCCGGTGGAAGGCGAGGGCCTCCACCAAATTCCGGTTGGACCGGTACATGCCGGTATTATCGAGCCGGGGCACTTCCGTTTCACCGCCAGCGGCGAGACCATTGTGCGGCTGGAGGAGCGTCTCGGATATGTTCACAAGGGGATCGAGACGCTGGCGCAGGGCGCAAGCATCGCAAATGCGGCGCGCCTCGCCGGCCGTACCTCCGGCGACAGCACGGTTGCCTATGCGTTCGCCTTTGCGTGCGCCGTGGAGGTTGCGCTCGGCATCGAGGCGCCAGCGCGGGCACAATGGCTGCGCGCGCTCATGGCCGAGCTTGAGCGCCTCGCCAATCACCTTGGCGACATCGGCGCTATTTGCAACGATGCGACCTTCACGATGATGCACGCGCAGTGCGGCATCCTGCGTGAGCGCGTGCTGAGGACGAGCAACGCCTGCTTCGGACACCGTCTGATGATGGATCGGATCGTCCCCGGCGGCGTTGCCGCCGACCTTACGTCGCAGGGCGCGCGGTTGCTGCGCGCCCTTGTGGTCGAGATCGAGCAGCGCTTTCCGGCGCTCACCGAGCTCTACGACAACACGGCGTCTCTGCAGGACCGCACGATGGGGACTGGAGCGCTCGACGCGAATCTCGCCGCTCGGTTCGGCGCCGGCGGATATGTCGGCCGCGGTTCTGGGCGTGGCTTTGACGCGCGCCGCACGCCCGGCTACGCGCCTTATGGTGCGCTGGACTTCACGGTTCCAGTCAGGGACGACGGCGACGTCAACGCGCGTGTCTGGATACGCATCCACGAGATCGAGCAGAGCCTTTCGCTGATCCGCCAGATGCTGGATCAGCTTCCCGAAGGGCCGATCGCGGTCCCCTTCGATCCGACCGGAACGCGGCCGAGCGAAGGCGCGACGCTGGTGGAAGGCTTCCGCGGGGACGTCCTGTTATGGCTACGGCTCGAGCCGGACGGGACAATCGGACGCTGCCATCTGCGCGATCCGTCCTGGTTTCAGTGGCCGCTGCTGGAAGCGGTGGTTGAGGGCAACATCGTTGCCGACTTCCCGCTCTGCAACAAGAGCTTCAACTGCTCCTATTCGGGACACGATCTCTAGGCGCCATGCGTAAGACCCTCTTCCAAAGCATCGGCCACGGGCCGCTCACGGAGCCGGCGCCCGAGCCCGACGATGCCACGCTCAGGGAACTGGCTACCACGCTTCACGGTGCGGCACGCCGCAGGCTCGGGCGCTCGCTCTCCATCCGTGAGGTGGATGCCGGCTCGTGCAACGGCTGCGAGCTGGAGATTCACGCGCTCAACAATGCCTTCTACGACCTGGAGCGGCTTGGCCTGCGCTTCGTTGCCTCGCCGAGGCACGCCGACGTCCTCATGGTGACCGGCCCCGTGACAAGGAACATGGCCGAGGCGCTCAAGCGTACGTACGATGCGACGCCCGCCCCGAAGTGGGTGGTGGCAGTGGGCGACTGCGCTCTGAATGGCGGTGTCTTTGCGGGATCCTACGCTGTCGCGGGCGGCGTATCGGCGGTGGTGCCGGTCGACCTTCATATCCCCGGTTGTCCACCGGCTCCAACGGAGCTTCTGCGCGGGCTTATCGCGTTGCTGCAATCTTCGAACGCCTCCAATGCCGTTTGAAAGCTGCCGTCGTCTATGATGCGCTTCCTCCAAGCCGGTCTTGCCGCCGCTCGGCGTTGAAGGCCGAGCGGCCCCGTCCGCGCCGCCTCGGGGCGCGGTTGGAGTCCATCCCCGCCCGGCCGCGATCCGTTATTTTGGCGGCAGGCTCCGCAAGTAGGCCACCAGCGCGTCCATGTCGCCGTCGGTGATGCTGGCATAGTAGGACACCGGCATGGGCGGCAGGAGCTTCGAGCCGTCCGGCCGCACGCCGTTCCGGATGACCGCCTTCAGCTCCTCGTCCGAATAGTGCCCGATCCCGGCCGGCGTGATGTTGGACGATACGCTGGTGCCCCACGGTCCATGGAACGCGAAGCCGCCGGCGCCGAACCGGTTCGCCAGGTCGGGCGCGCCGCCTTCGCCCATCGGCGTGTGGCACTCCATGCAATGGCCGATGTTGGAGAGGTACTCACCGTAGGCGACCCGATCCTCGGGGGAGGGGGCCGAGACTTCGCCGACCGGCGGGCCGTAGCTCTCCGGCAGCGGCATGTTGTACTCCGACGCCGGCACCTCGTTCCTGATCGGCGGGATGCTTCGGAGATACGCGACAATCGCCTGCGCGTCTCCGTCCGACATGTGGCGGTAGAAGCCGATCGGCATGGGCGGGCCGATGATCGTGCCGTCCGGTCGTTTGCCTTCGCGGATCGCCGTGATGATCTCCGCGTCGCTCCACGCGCCGATGCCGGTCTCCTCGTCCGGCGTGATGTTCGAGGCGACCGCCTTGAAGGGGCCGTCGTCGATGACGAAGCCGCCGGCCAGCTCCATCTCTGCGATATCCCCGTCCGGCCCTTTCGGCGTGTGGCAGTTGCCGCACGCCACGATGGAGCGCATCAGGTAGGTTCCGCGCTCCAGCGGCGTCTGAGCCGCTGCCGTCCCGACGGCGCCGAATACCGCGCCGGCCGCAAGAATTGCGACAAGCCTTGTCATGTCCGTTCCTCCCCGGGGGAGAGTGGTCCCCCATGTGCGATTGTTTGCATCCGATTCCATTTTCCGCAACGTGCTTCGTTGGCGCCCGTTCTGACTCCGGCTGAGGTCGGCTAAGGACATGCGCGACACGAATCCCGGAGGATTGCTTGGAAATCGGCGTCTACACCTTCGCGGACATCACGCCGGACCCCGCGACCGGCCGCGCCATCGGCGTGCCGCAGCGGATGCGGGAGGTTCTGGATGCGGCGAAGCTCGCCGACGAGGCCGGGCTCGACGTCTTCGGCGTGGGCGAGCACCACCGGCTCGACCTCGCCATCTCCTCCCCGCCGGTCGTCATGGCGGCGATCGCCGGAGCGACGAAGCGCATACGCCTCGCGAGCGCCGTGACGATCCTCAGCACCGCCGATCCGGTGCAGGTCTTCGAGGACTTCGCCACCGTCGATCTGGTCTCCGGCGGGCGCGCCGAGATCATCGTCGGGCGCGGCGCGTTCGTGGAGTCCTTCCCGCTTTTCGGCTTCGACCTCGCCGATTACGACGCGCTGTTCGCCGAGAAGCTCGGCCTCCTCCTGAAGCTCAGGGCCGAAAGCCGCGTGACCTGGAAAGGACGCTTCCGTCCGCCGCTCGACGATGCGGAAATCTCGCCCCGCCCGGCGCAGGCGGAGCTGCCGATCTGGGCCGGCACCGGCGGCAACCCGGAAAGCGCGGCCAACGCCGCGCGCCTCGGCCTGCCGCTGACGCTCGCCAACATCACCCTGCCGCCCGCCAGCCTCGCGCCGCAGGTCGCCGACTACAAGCGGATCGGCGCGGAGGCCGGTCACGATCCCGCCCCGCTGCGGGTCAGCCTCGCCGGCCACATGAACATCGGGGAGGAGAGCCAGACGGCGCGCGACAGCTTCTATCCGCACTACTCGGCCTATTTCCTGCACCACGCGCCGAAGCGGAACTATGCGCGGGAGATCGCCCGCGAGGAGTTCGACCGGCGTGCCGGGCCGGAGGGGCCGCTCTTCGTCGGGAGCCCGCAGGAGATCGTCGACAAGATGCTGTGGGAGCGCGAGCTGTTCGGCCATCAGCGCTACTTGGCGCAGGTCGATATCGGCGGGCAGCCCTACGCCATGGTCGCCAGGAGCATCGAGCTCCTGGCCGCGAAGGTGCTCCCCGTGCTGCGGCGGGAAGGTTGAGGAAAGCGCCGCCGCAAAATTCGCAGAGCAGCCCCCGCATTGCGCTTCGCTTCATGCGGGCTACGGCGTCGGAGGTTCCGCGAACGTCGTCGCACCGTGGTAATCGTAGCCCGGATGGAGTGCCGGAGGCGCGCGCAATCCGGGACCGCCGTGGCTAGCCGTCCGCGGACACGCGCTTCTCCATGCGGAGGTGGTTGAGGCCGCCCTCGACATGCTCTCCGACCTTCTCGAAGCCCATCCGGGAGTAGAAGGCGACCCCGTTCCTGTTGTCGGCTTCCACGTCGAGCCGGACGACCTCCGTTCCGGGGAACGACTCGATCGAAGCCTGCATCAGGGACTGGCCGATTCCGCGCCGCTGCCGCGACGGGTGCACGTAGAGCCGCATCAGCCTGAGCACCGGTGGCTCGCTCGCGTTGGCGAAGGCATGGCCGACGATGTTGCTGTCGGCATGGGCGACCAGAAACACGGTGTCGTCGAGGTGAAGCTGCCGCGACAGCGCCTCGAGCGAGTGCCAGGAGCCGGTGATCTCTGACACCTTGTCGGCGCCGATGAGCGCGTCGTAGGTGTCGTGCCATGTCTCGACGAGGAGCGTGCGCACGGCAAGGATGTCGCTGGCTTCCGCCTTGCGGATCGTGACGGTCGGCAGTGTCATGTCGCGGGCCGTGGCATAAGATGAGGTGAGCCGGGTCGCCGGCTTTGTTCGGTAGCATCGTGGTCCGTGCCGCCGGAGGACGTAACATGGAATTTCTGCCTTCGGTTCCCGTGCTCGCCGCCTACGTCGTGGCGGTGCTGGTCATCACCTTCACGCCCGGTCCGGACATGACGCTCTTCCTCGGCAAGGCGGTGCGGCAGGGAAGGCCGGCCGGGATGGCGGCGATGCTCGGCGCGATGACCGGGTCGCTGATCCACACGCTCCTGGTGGTCGTCGGCCTTTCGGCGCTGCTCGCGGCAAGCGCCACCGCGTTCTTCATCCTCAAGGTGGTCGGCGCGCTCTACCTGCTCTGGCTCGCCGTGGACGCAGTGCGGAACGGCTCGGCCCTGAGCTTCGAGTCCGGCGCTCTCGCGCCGCGCGAGCGCTTCTGGTCCGCCTGGGCGAAGGGGCTCGGCGTTAACCTGCTCAACCCGAAGATCATCATGTTCTTCGTGACCTTCCTGCCGCAGTTCGTGAGCGCCGGCGATCCGCACGCCATGGGCAAGCTGATCTTCCTCGGGGTCGTCTTCGTGGCGCTCGCCGCGCCGATCTGCGCGCTGATGATCGTGTTCGCTTCGCGGCTCTCGAGCGCGCTGAAGCGCTCGCCGCGGGTGATGCGGGGGATCGACTGGCTCTTCGCCGGCGTGTTCAGCGCCTTCGCGATAAGGCTGCTTGCGGCGCGGCAGTAGGAAGGTCTTACGATGTCCGCGGGGTGGAGCGGCGTGCGATCGCGTCGCTCCACGTCTCTGCATCGGCAAGCATCTATATGGCGGTGGCCGTTCTCTTGTCGTCGGGAAGCGCAAATCCGGCGAGGAGGATGACGACTGCGAGCACCACGTGCAGCCAGTGGTCGGCCATGTTCATTGCGATGCCGAAGAGCATGTCGCCGCCCATGAAGAGGCCGAGGATCGCGATGATGGCATAGATGACGCCGATGATCTTGAGGGCGAGGGCGCTGCCGAAGCTGTAGACGCCGGCAAGGATGACCGCGCCGCTGATGAGATGCACCAGGTTGTGGGCGGTGTTGACCATGAAGATGCCGGTCGAAGAGACCAGCGGATTGGGAACGAAGCCCAGAATGCCCACGACCACGAACACTATGCCGATAATGAGTCCTGCCGTTCTCGTGTTCATGCCCAGTCTCCTCGAATCGGAGGCTATATTTTGTGTACTTCTTTTGGCAGAAGCACAAGATATGGCCAAGCCTTACAGTCCTTGCGATGACCGCTTTGCCCGGCCTTCTCCCAGTCAACCGAAGGGCGTATAGCTTGCAACTGGGTTGGCCTGCGTTTGCGCAGGGAGGGGGAGGGTGGGATGTGGAATCGTCCTGTTCTGGCTGTAATCTTATCTCTGCTTGCCGGTCTCCTGAGTGCGTCCGCGCACGCGCAGGCGACGCGCACCGGGGTCTCCGGCGTGGGCGACGACGTCAATCCGTGCAGCCGCACGGCGCCCTGCAAGACGTTCGCCGGCGCCATCTCCAAGACGGCGGCCGGCGGCGAGATCAACGTACTCGATCCGGGCGGATTTGGCGCCGTCACCATCACGAAGCCGATCACCATAGACGGCGGGGAGGCGTTCGCGTCGATCCTGGCTCCCGGGACGAACGGCATCATCGTCAACATTGCCGAGGCGTCGTTTCCGAACGCCGTGGTGATAATCCGCAACCTCTCCATCAACGGCGCATCGCAGGTCGGTACGCCGGGCGTGGACGGCATCCGGTGGATCGGAGGCGGCGCGGCCCTGCATGTCGAGGACTGCCTGATCTTCGGCTTCAGCGGTCAGGGGATCGAGTTCATCCCCACCAGCGACGTCGACCTCTTCGTGCGGGACACGCAGATCAGCGATGCGGCCGGAGGCGGCATCCTCGTCAAGCCGGGCACAGGCGCGAACGCCCGCGTCTCCGTGAACGGGGTACGGCTGGACCGCAATCAGGCCTACGGGCTGCGTGCGGAGGACCGGGCCCGTGTCTCGGTCGTGAGCTCGGTGGCGGGGCGGGGGAGCGCGGGGATCGTCGCAGTCACCTCTGCAGCCGGACAGCAGACCCTGGTCGAGGTCGTGGATTCCGTCATCGAGAACAACACGGGGAGCGGTCTGTCCACCATCGGGACCGGCGCGGCCCTCGCGATGGCGTCGACCCTGATCCGCGGGAACGGCACGGGCATCTCAGGCAACGTCCGCTCGTGGGGCAACAACTACAACATCCACAACGCCAATGCCGGAACGCCGGCCTCGACGGTGACGCCGCAATAGGCGTTACAAGAGACTGCTTCCGCGATTGCCTTGACACGCCTCCGCCGATGCGGAATCAATAAGAACAAACGTAGAACATCC
>CAZMJQ010000268.1:0-3043 GCA_964566475.1 uncultured Propylenella sp.
CGCGATGTACCAGAGCGGCATCTGCTCCTTCAGCGGATCGACGTCGATGTGGAAGATCGTTGCGTCGTCGCGCGGGCGGCTGTTCTGGGGGATCCACGGCACGTCGCTGTCAATCACCAGCACCGCGTCGGCGGCGGCGAGCGCCTCGTTCTGGTGCGGCTCGTTCCACTGGTTGCCCAGGTAGAGCGGGTGGTCGTGCGGGAAGTTCATGGCGCTCGGCACGGATTCCAGCACGCCGATGCCGAGGCGCGAGCAGAGCAGGACGAGCTGGCCCACCGCCGAAGGGTTGCGGCCCATGTAGGAGGTCACGACGAGCGGCCGGTGCGCGTTCACGAGCGTGTCGAGGACCGGGCCGACGGCTTCGGGGTGGAGGGCGGCGGGCGAGATTGGCTGCCAGTCGGCGGGGTCGATCCGGACGGGGGAGGATATTTCCTCCTCCATCACCTCGCGCGGGCCCATCAGGTAGACGGGGCCCTTGGGGGCGCTTTTGGCGAACTGCAGCGCGCGGTGGACCATCTGCTTGATGTTCTTCCCCGTGCGCAGCTCGTTGTCGTACTTCATGTAGCCGCGCACGATGCCGCGCTGGTCGAAGACGTCCTGTATCCACTGGATGAACTCGTTGCGGCTGCCGCGCATCTCGCCTTCCTGCGTGAAAGGCGAGGAGCCGGCGAAGACGAGCATCGGCACGCGCCCCTTGGCGGCGTTGTGCACGGCGCCGGCAAGCGCCTGCGTCCCGCACTCCACATGCACCATGACCACCTGCGGCTGGCCGCTCACCTGCGCAAAACCCTGCGCGGCGGTCATGGCCACCATCTCGTTGGGGCAGGTGAGGAGCTTCGGCACGGGGCGCCCGGTGGCGCGCGCCTCGGCGATCGCCTCGATCAGCGCCGGGTGGTCGCTGCCGAGATTGGCGAAAATGTAGGAGATTCCGGCCTCGGTCAGCGCCTCCAGGAATGCGGTACTCGCAGTGTACATGAAATGTCGCTTCGGCGGGCGCTAGTCGAGCATGCCGGTGATGCGGCGGAGAAGCTCGATCAGCTCGGTCTTCCGCGGTCCGACGATCTCGTCGAGGTGCCTGTCGTGCGCCTCGGCATGGGCGGCGAGCCGCGCCAGCCGCTCCTCCCCCGACGGCGTCAGGGTGAGCGCGTAGCTGCGGCGGTCGTTGGGGACGGGACACTGGGCGATCAACCCGTGCCGCGTCAGTTCCCGCAGGATGGGGGTGATCGTCGACTTGTCGCGGCCGCTGGCGCGGCTCAGCGCCATGGGCGTGATGCCGGGATTGCTGTTGATGATCGACATCACCGCGTACCAGCCGGGCCTGAGGTCGCCCTCCCCGGTGTGCCGCTTGAAGGCTCTGAACGAGGCGTCCTGCGCCAGCCTGAGGTGGAAGGCGACGTTGCAGCCGAGATCGCCGAGCCGCACGTCGGAGGAGCCCGCCCGCCATGCCGTGTCCTCGCTGGCGTCCCGGGTGGCGTCCCTGGTGTCGTCGGCGTTCCGGTCCATCTTGGCCCTTGGCTTGCTGGAGGATGACGCCGTATACCGCCCGCGCGGGTTCCGGCCATCGCCGGGAGGATGCAATGAATTCCGGCAGGCGGCAAGATAGTTTTGCTCCAAACTAGTTCCGCCATTCCATTGCCATGGGAACGTGGTGAACGGACGGATCGTCGATTTCGAGGGATGCTCCAGAGATGCTGAACGTCGGTGTTGTGGGAACGGGCTACGTGGGCCTGGTGACGGGAACGTGCCTGGCGGAGCTGGGGCACGACGTGATCTGCGTCGACAACGACCAGGGCAAGATCGCGCTGCTCAAGGCCGGCGAGATACCGATCTACGAGCCGGGCCTGGAGGAGCTGGTCGCCGCCAACGTGGACCGGGGGCAGCTGCGCTTCGCCGGCGATATCGGCGAGGCGATGGGACGGGGCCTCGACGTGCTCTTCATCGCGGTCGGCACCCCGACCGACGAGAACGGCACGGGCGGCGCCAACCTCGCCTACGTCTATACTGCCGCGGATGAGGCGGGGCGGGCGCTCGCCGCAGCGCCCGCAGCCCCGGACGCCTTCACGGTGGTGGTGGTGAAGTCGACCGTGCCAGCCGGGACCGGCCGCAAGGTGTCCGCCATCCTCAGCCGCCATCTGCCACCGCAGCGCTTCGCCGTCGCCTCGAACCCGGAGTTTTTGCGCGAGGGGAACGCCATCGCCGACTTCATGGAGCCGGACCGCATCGTCGTGGGCTCCGACTCGGAGGACGCGCGGCGGGTGCTGGAGGAGCTCTACCTGCCGCTGACGCGCAAGGGCCATCCGCTGGTGGCGACCTCGGCGGCGGAGACGTCCGAGCTCATCAAATATGCCGCCAACGCGTTCCTGGCGACCAAAGTGACGTTCATCAACGAGCTGGCGCGGCTCTGCGAGGCGGCGGGCGCCGACATCGGGGAGCTTGCCGTGGGCGTCGGCCTCGACGACCGCATCGGCCCGAAGTTCCTCACGCCCGGCCCGGGCTTCGGCGGCTCGTGCTTTCCGAAGGACCTGGTGGCGCTCATCAAGACCGCCAACGACTACGGCTCGCCGGTGGAGATCGTGGAGACGGTGATCCGCGCCAACGACCGGCACAAGCTGATGATGGTGCGCAAGATCCGGAACGAGCTGGGCGGCTCGGTCTCCGGCAAGCGCATCGGTGTGCTCGGCCTCGCCTTCAAGGCGAACACGGACGACATGCGCAACGCGCCGGCGCTCACCATCGTGGGGCAGCTCCTCTCGGAGGGCGCGGAGGTCATCGCCTACGACCCGGTCGTGGCCGAGCAGGCCAAGGCGCTGCTTCCGGAGCTGGCGCTCGCAGGCTCGATCGAGGATACGGCGAAGGGCGTCGACGCGGTAGTGATCCTCACCGAATGGAGCGACTTCCGCGGCATCGACTGGACGACGCTCGCGCCGACCATGCGGCGGCCGCTCCTGATCGACCTGCGCAACGTCTGCGAGCCGAAGGACGTGATGCGTCAGGGCATGGAGTACGTGGCGATCGGCCGGCCGGTGGAGTCGCTGGCGTTCCG
>CAZMJQ010000269.1:0-12123 GCA_964566475.1 uncultured Propylenella sp.
GCGGCGCGGCGGAGCGGCTCGTCCTTCTCCATGCCGATGACGGAATCGTAATTGCCGCACATGCCGACGTCGGTCATAAACGCCGTGCCGCCCGGAAGGATCTTCGCGTCGGCCGTCGGCACGTGCGTGTGCGTGCCGATCACCAGCGACGCCTTGCCGTCGAGGAAGTAGCCCATCGTCTGCTTCTCGCTGGACGCCTCGGCATGGAAGTCGACGATTGCCGCGTCGCATCCGTTGCCGATCGGGCAGGCGGATATCTCGCGCGTCACCGCCTGGAAGGGCTCGTCGAGCGGCGGCATGAAGACGGCGCCCATGACGTTGACGACGAGCACGCGCGCGCCGTTCCTCGCGGTATAGACGTTGGCGCCCCGCCCCGGCGTGCCGGGCGGATAGTTGGCCGGCCGCAGGAAGCGCTCCTGCCGGTTGGCGAAGACCAGCGCCTCGCGCTGGTCCCAAACGTGGTTGCCGGTGGTGACGCAGTCGACGCCCGCCGCGGCGATCTCCTGGAACGTCGCCTCGGTGATGCCGAATCCGCCGGCGGAATTCTCCCCGTTCGCCACGACGAAGTCGAAGCGGTGCCGTTCGATCAGCCCGGGCAGCAGCGACGCGACGATCCTGCGCCCCGAGCGGCCGATGATGTCGCCGAGAAAGAGAAGCCTCACGCGGCCTCCGCGTCGATCAGCTCGCGCTCCGTGGCGATGACCTGGAGCCGCACGTCGTGCGGCTCGAGCGGTACGGTCTCCACCTCCTGGCAGGCGAAGCCAATGCCGGCGATGCGCGGCGCCCTTCCGCGTGACGCGAGATCCGCGAGCGCCTGGTCGTAGTGGCCGGCGCCGTAGCCGATGCGGCCGCCGCGCCGGTCGAAGGCGGCAAGCGGCGCCACGACCAGATCGGGGTCGACCGCGGGCTGCGCTACGTTGGGATGGCGCGTCCCGAAGACGCCGTCCTCAAGGCAGTCCTCGCCCGTGAAGCGGCGGAAGTGCATGCGCTTCTTCTCCACCACCGGCATGGCGATGGTCCCGCCCACGGCCAGAATGTCCTCGATCAGGCCGCGCGGGTCGATCTCGCCGCGCATGGGCCAGAACAGCGACACCGTCTCCCCGTCGCGCACCAGCGGACGGAGCCGCGCTACCGCGTATTGCGATCTCTCCTCGCGCTCCTCGTCCGTCATCCCGGCCCGGCGCGCCAGTACCAGCGCTCGCAGCTCGGCCTTGGTGACGACGGAATCAAGCATTGCCTGCGGGAAGGCTCCTGGTTGGGAGCCGCGGCGCGAGCGGCTCGTGAAGGGGACGCGTAGCCGCCTCGGCCGTTGGAGAAATCGATCCCGGGAACCTACTGACGTAGGTGGGCGCCGTTTGTCCGGACCCACGGGCCCGGTCAGGGACAGCTCCCTTAAGATCGATAAGGCCCCGAGAATGTGTCTCCTGACGGGCCGCGCAGCCACGCGGGAGCCAGATATAAGTTGCGTCGCGCTCCGGAGCAAACGCCATCCGTCACCGCCCGTCACCGCCCGTCACGGCCACCGTTGCCGTTTGACCGGGCCCTTGCGCCCGCGCAAAGCTGGATGCGCCAAGCAAGCTGTAAGCGGAGCCGCCAGGACAAGGCTCGCGGAGGGAGGTGCATGACGAGCCGCTACGGGGAGATCTACGAGAGCTGGCGCCGCGATCCGACAGGATTCTGGGCCGGCGTCGCGTCCTCCGAGATCGACTGGGTCAGGCCCTGGGACAAGGTCTTCGACCCCGGCCTCGGCGTCTATGGCGGCTGGTTCCCCGGCGCGGAGTGCAACACCTGCTTCAATTGCGTCGACCGCCACGCGCAGGCGCGCCCCGAAGCGCCGGCCATCATCTACGACAGCCCGGTCACCGGCACGAAACGGGTGATCGGCTACGGCGCGCTGCTCGCCGAGGTGCAGGCGCTCGCCGCCGTGCTTCGGGACCAAGGCGTGGGGAAGGGCGACCGCGTCATCATTTACCTCCCGATGATCCCCGAGGCGGCGATCGCCATGCTCGCCTGTGCGCGCATCGGCGCTATCCACTCCGTCGTGTTCGGCGGCTTCGCAGCGCCGGAGCTTGCGGCGCGCATCGACGACGCAGCGCCGAAGCTGATCGTCTCCGCCTCGTGCGGCATCGAGCCCGGCCGCGTCGTCGCCTACAAGCCGCTCCTTGATGCCGCCATCGACAGGGCGCGGCACAAGCCCGATGCGTGCCTCGTCCTGCAGCGCGACGAGCAGCGCTGCGACCTCGTTCTCGGCCGCGACCACGACTATGCGGAGGCGGTGGAGAAGGCGCGCGGGCGCCAGGTCGAGTGCGTGCCGCTCAAGGCCACCGATCCGCTCTATATCCTCTACACATCCGGCACGACCGGACAGCCGAAGGGCGTGGTGCGCGACAATGGCGGCCACATGGTCGCGCTCAAATGGTCGATGAAGGCGATCTACGACATCGACCCCGCCGAGACCTTCTGGGCCGCTTCCGATGTGGGCTGGGTGGTGGGGCACTCCTACATCGTCTATGCGCCGCTGCTGCACGGCTGCGCCACCCTGCTCTACGAGGGCAAGCCCGTGGGCACGCCGGACGCGGGCGCCTTCTGGCGGGTGATCTCCGAGCACAAGGTCGCGGCGCTCTTCACCGCGCCGACCGCCTTCCGCGCCATCAAGAAGGAGGACCCGGAAGGCGCGCTGATCGGCAAATACGATCTGTCGGGCTTCCGCGCCCTGTTCCTCGCAGGCGAGCGCGCCGACCCGGACACGATCCACTGGGCCGAGCGGCATCTCGGCCGCCCGGTCATCGATCACTGGTGGCAGACGGAGACCGGCTGGGCGATCTGCGCCAATCCGGTGGGGCTCGGCGTGATGCCGGTGAGGTACGGCTCGGCCGGCGTGCCGATGCCCGGATACGACCTCCATGTCCTCGACGATTCCGGCCATCCGGCCGGGGCGGGAAAGCTCGGCAACATCGCGGTGAAGCTGCCGCTGCCGCCCTCATGCCTGCCCACGCTGTGGAACGCCGACGAGCGTTTCAGGCAGGGCTACCTCGCCGAGTTCCCCGGCTACTACCAGACCGCCGATGCCGGCTACCGCGACGCCGACGGCTACGTCTTCGTCATGTCGCGCACCGACGACATCATCAACGTCGCCGGGCACAGGCTCTCCACCGGGGCGATGGAGGAGGTGCTGTCGGCGCACCCCGACGTGGCGGAATGCGCCGTGATCGGCGTGGCGGACGAGCTGAAGGGCCAGCTGCCGCAGGGCTTCGTCGTGCTGAAGTCCGGCAAGGACCGCGACGCGTCGGAGCTTCAGGCGGAATGCGTGGCGCGCATGCGCGAAGCCATCGGTCCCGTCGCGGCGTTCAAGACGCTGCATGTGGTCGCGCGCCTTCCGAAGACACGCTCCGGCAAGATCCTGCGCGCCACCATGCGCCAGATCGCCGAAGGGGAGACACCGAAGGTGCCGGCGACCATCGACGATCCGGCCATTCTGGACGAGATCAGGGAGGCGCTTGAATTCTAGCGCCAAGAGGAAACGCCGCACAGAGCATTGCGGCGCTTGGTTGTTACGGCGGAGGCTCGGCCACGCGTCAGCGCCTATTCGTCCTCGTCGTAGTCCTCGTCATCCTCGTAGTCGTAGTCCTCGTCGTCATAGTTGCCGGCACCGGTGTCGCCCCGTCCGCCGGCAACCTTGTAGGGGGCGCAATCGCGGCCGATATGGACATGCCACAGGCTACGGTTCACCTGCGCGACGTGATGGTTCTCTTCGGTCTGGTGGCATCCGCCGACCAGGATGATCGCGTTGCCGGCCGAATCGATGTCGACCGGGCCGAGGCGGCCAGGCGCCGCCTGCGCCGCCGAAGCCAGTCCCATAACCGAGGCAAGCGCAAGAACGCAGTGTCTAGAGGCCATGTCCAACCCTCCGCATGTTCCTTTCTTCCCTAGTGGAAATTTGGTCGGCAAACGACTGAAATCGGCATTGGACAGAATTGAAGCCTGTTCCCCGGCGGCCTTCTCCAGCGGCGCGATGTCGAGCCTGGCCATCATCATCGCCTTGGCGACGCGCTTGGCACGCCCCCGGTCGGGATCGCGCATCCATCTCAGGGAAGCTCTTCGGCACGGATCTGCCGGGCGGCGCCGGAGCTCGCGGCGCGCATCGACGACGCAAGGAGGCTGACGGGCTCGCCGTCAGCCCTGCATCGAATGCTGCCTGATCAGCGCCCGGCGCAGCGCCTGGCTGCCGATGTCGATGAAGGACACGTCCATCTGCGTGCTCTGCTGCCATCTGACCCGGCATTCAAAAAGGTTTCCGGTGTCGCTCTCGAAGAGGAAGACCCGCTCCGGCACGTCGACGAAGAAGCGCGTGTCGACGCGTGCTCCCGCGATCGAGATGTCGCTGATGGTGCAGGAATGCCGCTGCGCCCCCCCGTCCCAGATGAGCTCGCCAGCCGAACGGCCCTCGGATCCTGTCTGTGAGGGCTTCTCCATAAGCAGCACCATCGAACGCCCCGCATGGCGAGAGGAGTCTCCAAGGCAGCTTAGGCAAGGATGGTTAGCGATTCCTTTCGATCTCACTCGACCGGGTATGGGCCTTCGGCGAACGCCTCCTCGTGGTAGCCCTTCGATCCGATCGCCTGCGCCAGCGGACTCGCCACGCCGCGACCCGCGCGGAGCCGCTCGATCACGTGGCGGAAGTCGTAGCGCGGCCGCCAGCCGAGGTCGGCGCGTGCCCGCGCGTTGTCATAGACGCGGTCGATCGCTGGAAGCATCCGCCAGCCGCGCCGCTCGTACTCCGCCTCGTATTCCGGCACGCGCCTCCGCACGACAGCGGGCGCATCGCGGCGCAGCCTGGCAAGATCCTCGCGCGCGAACGGCGTGGTGGCGCTTACGATATATTTCGCGAAGCCGATGGCGGGCGCGCGCCCGGCGGCCAGAAGATGGGCGCTCGCCACGTCGGCGATTTCCACGCGCCGGTGGAGGTATTCGTTCGCCTTGAGGTTCTCGTCCGCATAGGCGTCGCGCACCGCCTTGCTATCGTCCTCCTCGGGAAAGAACCGGGACGTCCTCAGCACGATGCAAGCGAGCCGCTGGTTCCGGTGAAAGAGCTGGCAGAGGTTCTCCGCCGCGTTCTTGGTGACCCCGTAGATGTTCTTCGGAACCGGCGTCACGTCCTCGGTGATCCATGAAGCGGGCGCGCCGGCCGGCGGCACGAGCGCGTCGCCGAAGACGCTGGTCGAGCTGGTGAACACGAACGACCCGACGCCTGCCGCCGCGGCCTCCTCCAGAAGGTTGAGCGTGCCGGTGATGTTGGTGTCGACAAAATCCTGCCGGCTGTGCGTGCCCACATGCGGCTTGTGGAGCGTGGCGGTGTGGAAGACCGTCTCCACGCCCCCCATGCAGCGCTTCACCAGCCCGCGGTCGCCGATCGAGCCGACGTGCGAGGTAAGAGGCGAGGGGAGGATGTCGAGCCCGACCGCCTCGTCGCCGCGTTCCTTCAGCGTGCGGACGAGCGCGTCCCCCAGATGTCCGGAGCTTCCGGTGACAAGAGCTCTCATGGTTCTCCGATCGGTCGCTTTCCGGCGACTATGCTGGCTTCCTTGCGGCCGTGCGGCGACGCGGGAGATTGACCCGGCGCGAGCCGCGAGCCACGGAGGGTTCGACGCGAAACTGACCCGATTCCGGAAGCCGATCAATGATACGCGACCGCCTGAAGCGCCTGATAGAGTCCAGGGCGTTCGAGCCATTCATCCTTGCCCTGATCGCGGTCAATGCCGTGACGCTGGGGCTGGAGACGAGCCCGAGAGCCGTCGCCGCTTTCGGCGCGGTGCTTTATGCCCTGGACCGCGCCATTCTGACGGTCTTCGTGCTCGAGATCGCCGGCCGGATGATCGTCGACTTCCGCGGCTTCTGGCGCGACCCCTGGCGCATCTTCGACTTCACGATCGTCGCCATCGCGCTGGTGCCGGCGACCGGCGCGTTCTCGGTGCTCCGCGCCTTCCGCGTGCTGCGCGTCCTGCGCCTCATTTCCACCGTGAAGGCGATGCGCCGCGTGGTCACGGGGCTCCTTTCGGCGCTACCCGGCATGGGCTCCATCGTGCTCCTGCTCGGGCTCATCTTCTATGTCTTCGCCGTCATCTCCACCAAGCTCTTCGCCGCCGATTTTCCGGACTGGTTCGGGTCGATAGGCGAATCCGCCTACACCCTCTTCCAGATCATGACGCTGGAGAGCTGGTCGATGGGCATCGTGCGCCCCGTCATGGAGGAGTACCCCTACGCCTGGGCGCTTTTCGTGCCCTTCATCCTCGCCACCGCGTTCACGGTCCTCAACCTGTTCATCGGCGTCATCGTCGATGCCATGCAGTCGGAGCACGAGGCCGAGGCGCGTGCCGAGCGTGACGCCATGATGAGCGAGACAGAGGTCATCCTCGCCGAGGTGAGGGCGCTGAGGGCCGAGGTCGCCGAGCTGAAGCAGCCTCCCGCCGGTCGCTGAGCGCCTCCCTCGGCTTGGAGCATCCGGAACCGGTGCGCGCTGTTCTTCGTTGATCGGCGTGTAAAGAGGAGTCTGGTCCGGTGACCACCCGGTCTCGCATAACCTTGGTCATATACGGCATGGTCAACGCGGTGCTTTTCGGCTCGGGCGCAGTCCTGGTGCTTTCGCTTCCTGTGGCGCAGGATGCGTGGAAGTACCTGCTGCCCATCGTGATCGTGTTGAGCTTCGTGCTTGCCGTTCCTCTCGCCTGGCTGATCGCACCACGGCTCCGGGCGCGGTACTGGCGCGAGCACGAGCCCGATCTGTTGTCCTGAAGCGCCGCTCCACCGGCGCTGTCGTTGACCGCCCCCTCCTGCGGCGGCATGGTCGCCATTGGAGGAGGCTCGCATGTCGCTTGAGAACAAGGTGGGGATCGTCACGGGCGGGGCGAAAGGCATCGGCTTCGCCATCGCCAGCCGCTTTGCGTCCGACGGCGCGCGCGTCGTCGTGGCCGACGTCGACGAGGACGCCGGCAGCCGCGCGGTGGAGCAGATCGGCGCGCTTGGCGCCGTGCGCTTCGTGCGCTGCGACGTCGGCGACAGGGCCGATGCGGATAACCTCGTGGCAAGCACGGTCCAAAGCTGGGGCGCCGTCGACGTGCTCGTCAACAATGCCGGCATCGTTCACGGCGCCGACTTTCTCGATCTGACCGAGGCGGATTTCGACCGCGTGCTGCGCACCAACCTGAAGGGCGCCTTTCTCGTCGGGCAGGCGGCGGCGCGCCAGATGGTGGAGCAGGTGAAGGCGGGCGGCGCGCCGGGCGCCATCGTCAACATGAGCTCCGTCAATGCGGTCTTCGCCATCGCCAACCAGGTGCCGTATTCCGTCTCGAAGGGCGGCGTGAATCAGCTCACCAAAGTCATGGCGCTGGCGCTCGCGCCCTACGGCATCCGCGTCAACGCCATCGGGCCGGGCTCCATCATGACCGACATGCTGGCGTTGGTGAACGCCGACAAGGCGGCGCGCGACCGCATCCTCTCGCGCACCCCGCTCGGCCGCATCGGCGACCCCTCCGAGATCGCCGCCATCGCCGCCTTCCTTGCTTCCGACGAGGCTAGCTACATGACCGGCCAGACCCTCTACGCCGACGGCGGCCGCCTGCCGCTCAACTACACGGTCTCGGTGAAGCAGGCCTAGCTCCTGACATCGGTTCTCGCCGGCTCGTGACCGCAGACCTCAGCGCTCCTTGGCCATCCGGTCGGCGTAGCGCTGAAGATAGAGCGGCCAGCCCTGATCGGCGGCCACGCCATCGCGGACGCCTTGCCAGCCCTCGCCATGGCGGTCGAGATGGCGATGCTCGATCTCGACCCGCGTGCGCTGCGGGGTCTCGGCGATGAATCGTGCTTCCCACTCGCTCGTTTTCGCCGGGTCCTCCTCGATCTGCCATTGCGGGCTGATGTCCCAGCTCAGCAAGACCCGGCTCGGCGGCTCGTAGGCCAGCACCCGCGCCCAGCGGCAGACGCTCCCGTCGACCCCGCGGTCGTAGAGAAAGCCGCCGGCCTTCGGCTCGAACACGGTTTCCGCGATCGCGACTTTGAGCATGTTGTGCTCGGGCGGCTTGAAGCTGCCGAAATCTTCGGTGAAGACCTTGAACGCGCGCGCGATCGGCGCCTCGACGACGATCGACGTTTGCACGGATGTTTCTGCTGCGTGGATATTCATCTCTTCTCCTTTCTGGGTTGCTCGACGGCCGTCTTGTAGGCGGCGAGTGTCTTGGTCCAGAAGCGATCGAGCTCGGCCCGAAGTGCGGCGAGCCCATCGGGATCGACCTGGTAGATGCGCTGCTTGCCGGCTCGTTTGTCGACGACCAGACCGGCGTCCTTCAGCGCCTTCAGATGCTGCGAGACCGCTGGCCGGCTGACGGGCAGCTCGCGGGCGAGCTCGCCGACCGCGCTTGGGTGCTCGATCAGCCGCTCGAAGATCGTCCGTCGGGTCGGATCGGCCAGCGCCGCCCAGTTATCCATCGCGTAAGCCATCGCTAACACGTAAGTTCTGGCTTACGCGTGCCGCGGAGTCAACCCCCTTATAGGCGCCGGGCGGAAAAGGCGCTGTCATGCGAGCAATCTCCTGACAGAAAGCTGTCAGGATGGGTGTGCGAGAACGCTCCTGCGGAGACGTGCGGGAGATTCGACGATGAGCGCGTACGAAGAGGCTGAATTCCCATCGGCGGCAATGGCGGCGTGGCCGATCTGCGTCGCGGGCGATTGCTCGACGGACAATGACCGCCGCCCACGCGAGGAGCAGCGGATCGTCACCTTCATCGATCTGGTCGGCTCGACCGGCATAGCCGAGCGCATAGGCAGCGTCGGCTTCCACGCGTTCCTCTCCGACATCCTGGCGCGCCTTTCCCTGGTCGTGGCCGAGTTCGGCGGCGAGGTGCACCGCTATGTCGGCGACACGCTCATCGCGACGTGGCCGCTCGGCGCCGCGCAGGAGAACGCCCGCGCCATCCGCTGCATGTTCGCGTGCCGCGCGGCCCTGGATGCGGCAGGCGCCGAGATCGTCCGGCGGCACGGGCACATACCCCGGTTCCGGGCCAGCATCCATTGCGGTCCGCTCGTGGCGGGCGAGATCGGCGGGGCGAAGCGGGAGAGCGTGCTGGTCGGCGACGCGATGAATGTCGCGGCGCGCATCGAGCAGACCTGCCGCGCCACGGGCCACAGCTTCCTGGCCTCCAGGGCGCTGATTGCGCGCGCCGCGATTCCGCTCGATGTCGTCGCGACGAGCATCGGGAGCCATGAGCTGCGCGGCAAGTCGGCGGCCGTCGAGCTCTTCACGCTCGAGCGCGGCGTTGCCGGATCCCTGCCGTGTCATCTCCTGAAGGCCTGCGCCTGACGGGCTCCTGCCGATCCTCCTGACAGGATGCTGTCAGGAGGGGTATGCAAGGCTCCTCCTCGCAATGTGCGTTACAGGAGACATGACGATGAGCACGAACGGAACACCTCGGAATGCGGCCGCCTGGTTCGAGATCGCGGTGAAGGACCTCGACAAGGGCGCGGAGTTCTACGGCGCTGTCCTCGGCGCCCAGTTGAAGCGCGAGGCGATGGGCCCGACTCCGGTCGCAGTCTTCCCCTACGAGGGCGGCATGAGCGGCAATCTCTACGAGGCGAAAGAGGTCGGATCGGCGAATCCAGTCGTTCACCTCAACGCGCCGCGCCCGCTGGAGGAGACGCTGAGCCGCGTGAAGAAGAGCGGCGGCAAGGTGGCGTCGGAGATATACACGATCCCGGAAGGTCGCTTCGCCTATTGCACCGACCCCGACGGCACCCGCTTCGGTCTCTTCACCGAGAAGTAGCCGCGATGCGCCGCGCCGACCGCCTCTTCCAGATCGTTCAGCAGCTGAGAGGCGGCCGGCTCGTCACGGCGCGCATGCTGGCGGAAAAGCTCGAGGTCTCCGAGCGCACCATCTATCGCGACGTCGCCGACCTGATGGCGTCCGGCGTGCCGATCGATGGCGAGGCCGGCGTCGGCTACATCCTCCGCTCCGGCTTCGACCTTCCCCCGCTCATGTTCACGCGCGACGAGCTCGCCGCACTGACCCTCGGCGCCCGCTTCGTGAAGGCGTGGGGCGGCGCCCGCCTGGCGCTCGCGGCGGAAGAGGCGCTGGTGAAGATCGAGGCGGTGCTCCCCGAGCACGAGAAGCGCGTCGCGGCGGAGACGAACCTCTTCGCCATGGGCTTCTACCTCCCCGACGAGACGCGCGAGGTGTTCGACCGCCTCGAGCTCGCCATCCGCGAGCGGAAGCGTGTGCACGTGACGTACGAGGCGCTCGACGGCGAATCGAGCGAACGCGATCTCAGGCCCCTGGCGCTCTATCATTGGGGCAAGGTGTGGACGCTCGCCGCCTGGTGCGAGCTGCGCACCGATTTCCGCCACTTCCGCGCCGACCGCATCGTAAGGATCGCTGAATGCGGCGACACGTTCCGCGACGAGCCGGGCCGCACGCTCCGCGATTTCCTGCGCCACATGGCCGAGGAGCGCCGCTCGGCCGTGCCGGACGCATCTCCCTGATCGCGTCTCGCCGCGCCGGTTCCGCTCCGATACGGTACGTCTCGTGGCAAGCGCGATTCGCATCATCGGCGTCGACCCGGGTCTCCGGCGCACCGGCTGGGGCGTCGTGGAGAGCCTCGGCTCGCGGCTCTCCTTCATTGCAGCGGGCACCATCCGCGTCGCCGAGACACTTCCACTCTCCGAGCGCCTATGCGCAATCCACGACGGGCTCGCGCGGGTGGTCGGGGAGCTCGCGCCGCACGAGGCCGCGATCGAGGCGACCTTTGTCAACCGTGACGCGGCAGCCACGCTGAAGCTCGGCCAAGCGCGCGGCGTGGCGATGCTCGTCCCGGCGCTTGCCGGCCTCGCGGTCGCCGAATACGCGCCGAACGCCGTGAAGAAGGCGATTGTCGGCGCCGGCCACGCCGAGAAGCGGCAGATCCGCATGATGGTTTCGATCCTGCTGCCGCGCGCGACGTTCGACACCGACGATTCCGCCGACGCCCTCGCCATCGCCATCTGCCACGCCCATCATCGCAGAGCGACGGCGCTCCGACTTGCATCGGCTTGATGTTGTTTCTGTATTGTTCTATTTCTTACTTCAAGGAGTAAGAATGAGATGCGCATCACGGCCAAAGGTCAGGTGACGATTCCTGAGTCGATCAGGCGCGACGCGGGACTTCTCCCGGGTACGGATGTGGAGTTCGTCCGCACTAGGCAGGGTGTTCTGCTGAAGCGGGCAGAGCCGGTGAGGGAGACGAAGCGCGGTCGGGATATTCGCGAGCATCTGGAGCGCCTGCGGGGAAGCGCCGGCGAAGGCTGGACGACGGAGGAGGTCATGAGGCTCACGCGGGGCGAGGAGTGACGACCCTCGTCGATGCAAATGTACTCATCGACGTCTGGACGGTCGCTTCCGAGTGGGCGGACTGGTCCAGTTCCGCGATCGTGGCTGCCGGTGAGATCGGCGAACTGGTGATAAACCCTATAATCTATGCCGAAGTCTGCGTTCCCTTCGACTCGCCGGAAGAAGCGGACCGGGCCATGGCTCCTCATGTCTTCAAGCGGGAAGCGCTGCCCTGGCAGGCGTCCTTCCCGGCCGCAAAGGCCTATCAAAAGTACCGCAAGTCAGGCGGCAAGCGGCGCTCCCCGCTGCCGGATTTCTATATCGGCGCGCACGCCGAGATACGCCGCTATCGATTGCTGACCCGGGACGCCGTTCGGTACCGCACCTATTTCCCGGCTGTAGAGATCATCGCTCCGGACACCCATCCATGATCGGCAAGCTCTCCGGCATCGTCGACTCGTTCGGGGTGGACTGGGTCGTCCTCGACGTGCACGGCGTCGGCTATGTGGCGCACTGCTCGGCGAAGACGCTGGAATCGCTGCCGGCACGCGGAGAGGCGGCCGTGCTTTTCGTCGAGACGATGATCCGCGACGACCAGATCCGCCTCATCGGGTTCGCCACGGAAGTCGAGCGGGAGTGGTTCCGCCTGCTGCTTGCCGTGCAGGGCGTGGGCACGCGCGTGGCGCTCGCCGTGCTGGGCACGCTGAACGCCTCCGAGCTCGCTTCGGCCGTCGCCGTGCAGGACAAGGCGATGATCGCGCGCGCGCCGGGCGTC
>CAZMJQ010000270.1:0-4787 GCA_964566475.1 uncultured Propylenella sp.
CGCACCAGCTCCGTGTCGAAATCCCCGATCTTGCCGCGGCTGAACCTGACCCGCCAGACGAGGTAGGGCCGCCCCGAAATGTCGATGGCGCAGCGCGTCAGCGCCTCGTCCATGGGAAGCGCCACGTCGGCATAGCGGGTGATCCCCTTCATGTCGCCAAGCGCCTTTCTGAGCGCCTGCCCGAGCGCGATTCCGACATCTTCAGCCGTGTGGTGCTGGTCGATATGAAGATCGCCTGTCGCCTTGATTTTCAGGTCGATCAGCCCATGCCGCGCCACCTGCTCCAACATATGATCGAAGAATCCGATGCCCGTGGCGATGTCGGCTTTTCCCGCGCCGTCGAGGTCGATGGCGACGGCGATGTCGGTTTCCCGGGTCTTCCGCTTGATCTCGGCCTTGCGCATGCGGCATGTCCTGTTTCGCGAGCGCCTTCTAACAGCCGGACTCGGCAATTGCCACATGGCGTGCGTCAGGGCCGGCCGCTCGCGAAATCGGGGAGAGCACCATGGAATTCCGTAACCTCGGCAAGACCGGCCTGAAGGTCAGCGAGCTCTGCCTCGGGGCCATGACCCTCGGCCGCGAGCTCTCGGAAGAGGAGAGCACGCCGCTGCTCGACCGCTTCGCCGAGGCGGGCGGCAACTTCATCGACACGGCCGACGTCTACAGCCGCGGCCGGTCCGAGGAGATCGTGGGCAATTGGCTCAGGACGAAGGACCGCGACGGCTTCGTCATCGCCACGAAGGTGCGCTTCGGGACGGAGGATCCGGCGAACCGCCGCCCCAACCGCTTCGGCCTGTCGCGCAAGCATATCCTGTCGGCGGTGGACGCGAGCCTGACGCGCCTCAAGACCGACTACGTCGACCTCTACCAGGTCCACAACTGGGACTCGGACACGCCGCTGGAGGAGACGCTTTCGACTCTCAACGACATCGTGCGCGCCGGAAAGGCACGCTACATCGGCGTGAGCAACTATGCCGGCTGGCAGCTGCAGAAGGCGCTCGACATCTCCAAGGCCAATGGCTGGGAGCGCTTCATCTCACTGCAGCCGCTCTACAACCTGCTCGACCGCGAGCTGGAATGGGAGCTCCTGCCGCTCTGCCGCAGCGAGGGGCTCGGCATCATTCCGTGGAGTCCGCTGCGTGGCGGTTGGCTCTCCGGCAAGTTCCAGCGCGGCATGAACGCCCCGCCCGCAGGCACGCGCATCGAGAAGGCCGATGCGGAGGGCTGGAGCGAGAGCTGGTCGCGCTATGCGAACGAGCACACATGGAGCATCGTCGATGCGCTCAAGGCGATCGGCGAGGAGGCGGGCGGCAAGTCGCCGGCGCAGGTGGCGCTCCGCTGGTTGGCGCAACGTCCGGGAGTGACGGCGCCGATCATCGGCGCGCGCACCGTCGAGCAGCTCGACAGCAATCTCGGTTCGGCCGGATGGTCGCTTGCCGACGGCCAGATGAAGCGGCTGAACGAGGTCAGCGCCAGGCCGCTGCCCTACCCGTATGACCGTCATGCCGTCCTGGGGATGCGCGACTAGGGGCTTCCTCCCGTGTTTGAAACCCGGTTCCGGCGGCCTACATAGAGCCTCGAAACGCGAGAAGGCGGCCGATGCGGGGCTCTTGGACCGCGCCGGCCGGCCGGCGAAAGGCACAGGCGTTCATGGATCAATCCCGTTCCGCGCCCTTTCACGCCACTACGATCGTCACGGTGCGCAAGGGCGGAAAGGTCGTCATCGCCGGTGACGGACAGGTCACGTTCGGCAACCAGACCATCATGAAGCACAATGCCCGCAAGGTGCGGCACCTGTCGAAAGGCGAGGTGATCGCCGGGTTCGCGGGCGCCACCGCCGACGCCTTCACGCTCCTGGAGCGGCTGGAGGCGAAGCTCGAGCAGTATCCCGGTCAGCTCATGCGCGCCTGCGTGGAACTCGCCAAGGACTGGCGCACGGACCGCTATCTTCGGCGCCTCGAGGCGATGATGATCGTCGCGGACAAGTCGACGACACTGGTGCTGACGGGCACCGGTGACGTGCTGGAGCCGGAAGGCGGGCTCGCCGCCATCGGCTCCGGCGGCAACTTTGCGCTGGCCGCTGCCAAGGCGCTCGCCGATACGGACATGGATGCAGAGACGATCGCCCGCCGCGCGATGGAGATCGCGGGCGAGATCTGCGTCTATACCAACTCCAACGTCGTCGTCGAAACGCTCGCCGAATGATCGATCAACGGGCACTTGATAGAGCTGTTGCCGAGGGCGTGATCGACGCCGGTCAGGCGATACGGCTCGCCGCCATCGTCGACGAGCTCGCGCCGGACGCCGCCGAATCGGCGCCTGTGCGCCACGAAGCGCAAGACGCCCCCGCACCTCCCGCACCGGACGACTCGCGCGACCCGGAAAACCTGCGCTTCGTGCGCGGCTTCGCCGACATCTTCGTCACCATCGGCATTGCGCTCGTCCTTGGCCCGGCGATCTACTTCGGCGGTCGCCATCTCGGCGATACGGCTTCGGTCGCTGCCGTAATCGCAATAGGGGCTTGGGCGCTGGCGGAATACTTCACCCGAGTCCGCATGATGGCGCTGCCGAGCATCGCGCTGCTTGCCGTGTTTGCGGCCGCTTGTGCCGTGTTCTTCGGCAACTTGATTGTCACGGTCGGCGGAGAGGCCGTCAGCCGCTTCCCCCTACTGGGGGCGTTGCCGCTCCCCTACCGCGTCGATGCATCGTTGCGCGATTTTGGTTTGCACGCGGCGCTGGCGGCACTGGCGACGGGTGTCGCCGTCACACTCTACTATATGCGCTTCCGCGTGCCGATCGCCGTAGCCGCGGGTGTCGCGGCGCTTCTCGCGGTAGTACTGGGGATCGCAATAATTGCGGCGCCGGAAGTCACGGAAGCGAATCCCCGCTGGCTGCTGCTTCTGTGCGGCGTCGGCGTGTTTCTTCTCGCGATGCGGTTCGACATGAGCGATCCGGGCCGCGGCACCAGGCGTACCGACATCGCCTTCTGGCTCCATGTGCTGGCCGCGCCGCTGATCGTGCATCCGGTGCTGAGCGGGGTCGCGGCGCGCGAATCACTTGAAATCGGCGTTTCGAACGCAATGACTGTCCTTGCACTGTTCGCCGCCATTGCGCTGATTTCCGTGCTGATTGACCGGCGCTCGTTCCTGGTCGCCGGGCTGTCCTATGCCGGCGTCGCCTTCCGTTCGCTGCTTGGCGGGGTCGGTTTCGTGGAGTCGGCCCTGCCAGGGACCCTGCTCATCCTGGGAGCGATAATTCTGCTGTTGAGTGCCGGCTGGCCCTTCCTCCGCCGTCTCTTGATGAACTTCGTGCCAGCGCCCATGGCGCTGCGATTGCCGCCAACGAGAACGTAAATTCGACGGTCCGCATGTGCTTGTGGCCTGCGGCCGGGCTAACCTGAAAGACAACGCATGACCCAGAACTTTGCCGCCAAGCTTGAGGCCGAGGTTGCGCCCGGAGAGCGCAAGTCCGCGTTCTCGCCGCGTGAGATCGTCTCGGAGCTCGACCGCTACATCATCGGCCAGAAGGACGCCAAGCGCGCCGTGGCGATCGCTCTCAGGAACCGCTGGCGCCGACAGCAACTCGAAGGCCCGATGCGCGAGGAGGTGCTGCCTAAGAACATCCTGATGATCGGTCCGACCGTCGTCGGCAAGACTGAGATCTCGCGCCGGCTTGCCAAGCTCGCCAACGCGCCGTTCATCAAGGTGGAGGCGACCAAGTTCACCGAGGTCGGCTATGTCGGTCGCGACGTGGAGCAGATCATCCGCGATCTGGTGGAGGTCGGCATCGGCCTCGTCCGCGAGACCAAGCGGCGCGAGGTGCAGGCCAAGGCGCACCTGCAGGCGGAGGAGCGCGTGCTCGACGCGCTGGTGGGCGAGCACTCCAGCCCCACGACGCGAGAGAGCTTCCGCAAGCGGCTGCGTGCCGGAGAGCTCGACGACAAGGAGATCGAGGTCCAGGTTCGCGACACGTCCAGTCCCTTGGGGGCGTTCGACGTGCCGGGCATGCCGGGCGCGTCCGTCGGCGTCCTGAACGTGGGCGAAATGCTCGGGAAGGCGTTCGGCCAGGGCCGCACCAAGGCGCGCAAGGTCTCGGTCCGCGATTCCTACGGCCTCCTCTTCGAGGAGGAGGCCGACAATCTGCTCGACCAGGACCAGCTGGTGGCGGAGGCGATCAGGTCGGCGGAGAACGACGGCATCGTCTTCCTCGACGAGATCGACAAGATCACCTCGCGGAGCGATCTGCGCGGCGGCGACGTGAGTCGCGAGGGCGTGCAGCGCGACCTGCTCCCGCTGGTGGAAGGCACCACCGTCGCCACCAAGCACGGGCCGGTGAAGACCGACCACATCCTTTTCATTGCGTCGGGCGCGTTCCACGTCTCAAAGCCCTCCGACCTGTTGCCGGAGCTGCAGGGGCGGCTGCCGATCCGCGTCGAGCTAAGGGCGCTGACGGAGGAGGACTTCCGCCGCATCCTGACCGAAACCGAGGCGAGCCTGATCAAGCAGTACAAGGCGCTGATGAAGACGGAGGGCATGACGCTGGACTTCACCGACGACTCGGTCGACGCCATTGCGCGCATCGCGGTGGAGATCAACTCCTCGATCGAGAACATCGGCGCACGCCGGCTGCAGACCGTGATGGAGCGCATCCTCGACGAGATCTCCTACACAGCGCCCGACCGCGCCGGCGAGACGGTGACCATCGACGCGGCCTACATAGAGGAGCACATCGGGGACCTGGCGCGGAACGCCGACTTGAGTCGGTTCATTCTCTAGCGACATGCGGCG
>CAZMJQ010000271.1:0-2692 GCA_964566475.1 uncultured Propylenella sp.
CGCCTGGCGGCGCACGGCCTCCTCGGTGTGCGACAGCGAGCCGAACTTGTAGGAATGCTCCTGCCCGGCGGCATCCTGGAAGGTGTTGGAATTCATGGCGTCGAAGCCGAGGCCGCGGGCGCTTCCATACGCCTTCAGCTCGGCCGGGTCGTCGTGCCTGTCCCACGGGATGTGCAGCGACACGCGCGGCGTGGCGCCGGTCAGCTGGTGGATGACGGCGCAGTCGTCGAGCTTGTCGAGGATGTGGCGCGGCTCGCCGGCCATGGGGAAGCGGGCGAAGCGCGTGCCGCCCGTGCCCACGCCCCAGGAGGGGATGGCGACCTCGAAGGCGGCGGCCTTCTCCTTCAGCGTCTCGATGTCGACGCCACGCCGCGCGAGCGTGCTGGCCAGCGCGTCGTAATCCGCCTTCAGCGCCCCGAACGCCGCCTCGTTCAGCCGCCCCACCAGCGCCGTATCGATTCCCGGCCTCGCCATCATGGCCTCCCCTACGCAAGTCGTCACGCGAACGACTTCTCCTTATGGCCTCGGGGGCGGCGGCGGAAGGGGGAGCGGGCCGAACGTCACGATGCCTCTGCGCCGCTTTCCGCGCGCAGCTTCTCGCGCACCTCCATCAGGATGCGCCCGGCCCAGTTCAGGCCCGCACCGTCGCGGCCGATCCCCCAGAAGCGGTCGCCCGGGGAATCCTCCACGATCTCCGCGCCGCCTGTGGCGAAAAGGAGCGCGGCAAGCTCGGGGTTCTGCGCATACTTCGCGAGATCGGCGCGCCGCATCACGTCGAGCTTGACCGCATCCCAGTCCGCACGCGGCTCCCGGCCGTTCCGGCGGAACCACGACTGGCGCGAGCGCCAGCCTGTCACGTGCGGGGGCGCGGCGAGACGCTTGGCGCGTCCGGGCGTCGCGGCGTCGCGGACCGCAGCGCGGTACTCCGGCTCCTCCGATTTCCGGGACTGGTAATAATGCTCCACCGTCGGCCAGCGCTCGCCGTCGAGGAAGATCGGCGACGGCCACATATGCGAGAGGAAGCCGAACGCGGCCTTGTCGCGCTCGAAGAAGAGGATGCGGTTGTCCGGCGGAATGACCAGCGCTTCCGGATTGGGAAGATCGAAGTTCGACGAAGCTTCCATTGACTGCGCGCCCACCGAAGAAACTCCTCGGCCAGTCGAGCCGGCCGCGGGAACCGGGAGAACTTTGCCGGGTTCTAGCTCTGTTTCAACCACGGGAGCGCGGACATGGCCACCAAGGAAAAAGACCTGAACGACCTCTTCCTCGACACGCTGAAGGACATCTATTTCGCCGAAAAGCAGATTGTCCGGGCCCTGCCGAAGATGGCGAAGGCGGCGCAGGCCGGCGAGCTGAGGAAAGCCTTCGAGGACCACAAGGTGGAGAGCGAGGAGCACGTCGAGCGCCTGGAGCAGGTGTTCGAGATGCTCGGCAAGAAGGCGCAGGGCAAGACCTGCGAGGCGATCAAGGGCCTCCTCGACGAGGGCAAGGAGATCATGGAGGCGTTCGACGGGACCGATGCGCTGGACGCCGGCCTCGCCTCCGCGGCCCAGGCCGTCGAGCACTACGAGATCGCCCGCTACGGCACGCTCAAGACGTGGGCCAGCCAGCTCGGGATGAACGACGCCGCGCGGCTCCTCGACAAGACGCTGGGCGAGGAGAAGAAGGCGGACGATCTGCTGACGCGCATCGCCACGAAGACCGCGAACAGGAAGGCGGCCTGACGCCTGCGAAGTGACGAGGGCCGTCCGGCGGCGGCCCTTTTGCGATCCGGGCGGCGGGACGACGTGCCGGCAGCGCGGGATGCGCCGGTTCCTCCCCCGCGACGCGGGGGAGGGGGACCGCCGAAGGCGGTGGAGGGGGCGGCGGCTGGCGCTGTACCGTGCGGCCGCCCCCTCCACCCGCGTTCCGCGGTCCCCCTCCCCCATCTGCGATGGGGGAGGAACCGGGCGCCGCGCGGCGTTCCGAGGCCGCGACTTCTCCTCCCGTGCGAAGCCAGCTATTGAACTGGCCTCCTGTCTGCTTCCTCTCACCGTACGGAAGGCATCGCGATGAGCTATCTTCCCGCGTCCGCGCGCTACGACGCCATGACCTACAATCGCTGCGGACGCAGCGGTCTGAAGCTTCCCGCCGTGTCGCTCGGGCTATGGCACAATTTCGGCGGCGACACGGCGCCGGAGCGCGGGCGCGCCATGTGCCGCACGGCCTTCGACCTCGGCATCACGCATTTCGACCTCGCCAACAATTACGGCCCGCCGCCCGGATCGGCGGAGGAGAATTTCGGCCGCATCCTGCGCGACGACTTCGCCAGCCACCGCGACGAGTTGATCGTCTCGTCGAAGGCCGGCTACCTGATGTGGCCCGGGCCCTACGGCGAGTGGGGCAGCCGCAAATACCTCATCGCCAGCCTCGACCAGAGCCTGAAGCGCATGGGGCTCGACTACGTCGATATCTTCTACTCGCACCGCTTCGACCCCGACACGCCGCTGGAGGAGACGATGGGCGCGCTCGACCAGGTCGTGCGGCAGGGGAAGGCGCTCTATGTCGGCATCTCGTCCTACAATGCGCAGCGCACGGCGGAGGCCGCCGCGATCCTGCGGCGGCTCGGCACGCCCTGCGTCATCCATCAGCCGAGCTATTCCATGCTCAACCGCTGGATCGAGCGCGACGGCCTGCTCGACACGCTGGAGGA
>CAZMJQ010000272.1:0-6630 GCA_964566475.1 uncultured Propylenella sp.
CTACGGCTCGTTGCTGGCGTCGAAGCTTCTGTTCGGCGGGAACAACGTGAAGCTCGTCTGTCTGCCCGCCGAGGCGGAGGCGATCAACTCCGACGGCATCCGCGTGCGCCTGCCGATCATGGGGCGTGAGGGGCTGGTGGAGCTGCATTCGAAGAACCTGCCCGGGTCGGTCTCCGCGGCAGGCGCCGGCGAGGTTGAGCCGGCCGACTACGACCTCATCTGCCTCGCGATGCAGGAGCCGCAGTACCGCGCCGACGGCGTGCGGCAGCTGCTCGACAAGGTGGCGAAGTCAAGGAAGCCGTGCATGTCTATCATGAACATGCCGCCGCTCCCCTATCTGAGGCGCATCCCCGGCCTCGACGCCGACAAGCTGACCCACGCCTACACGGACGCGACCGTCTGGCAGAGCTTCGACCCGCCATTGCTGACCCTCTGCAGCCCGGACCCACAGGCGTTCCGCCCGCCGGACGAGCCGGTCAACGTGCTGCAGGTGACGCTGCCGACCAACTTCAAAGCGGCCCGCTTCGATTCCGACGAGGCGACCGGGATGCTTCGGAAGCTGCAGGAGGAGATCGAGGCGATCCGCTTCGATCCGGGCGACGGGACGAAGATCGAGCTGCCGGTGAAGCTGAAGGTGCACGATTCCATCTTCGTGCCGCTGGCGAAATGGGCGATGCTGATCTCCGGCAACTACCGCTGCGTCACCAAGGACGGCCCGCGCGCCATCAAGGAGGCGGTGCACACCGACCCGGACGCGTCTCGCGCCGTCTACAACTGGGTCGTGGACCTCTGCGTCAAGCTCGGCGCCGACCGCAACGATCTCGTGCCGTTCGAGAAATACGCCGCCGCGGCGAACGGGCTGGTGCGCCCGTCATCCGCCGCCCGCGCGCTCTTCGCCGGCGCGCCGAACATCGAGCGCGTGGACCGGCTGGTGCAAGCCATCGGCAAGCAGCAGGGCATGCAGAACGCGGTCCTCGACGAGACGGTCGCGATGGTCGACGCGCAGCTGGAGAAGAACCGGAAGGCGGCGGCTTGACCGGCACTATCTGCTCGCTTAGCTAACAGGTTAGCTAAGCGAGCCGGCCATGGCGACTGTCACGATTCACGAAGCGAAGACGCAGCTCTCGAAGCTCATCGCGCGCGCTGAGGCGGGCGAGGAGATCGTCATCGCGCGCGGCAAGCAGCCAGTCGTTCGGCTGGCCCCGGTCGAGGGAAAGAAGGCGCGGCGCGAGCCGGGGCTCCTGAAGCATCTTCCTCCGATCCCCGACTCGTTCTTCTTCGATCCGCTGCCCGAAGAGGAGTTGGAGCTTTGGGAAGGTGGATCGGGCGAGGATCCGTTTCGGTAGATGCCGCTTCTGCTGGATACGCACGCTTTCGCTTGGTGGGCGTTCGGCGACAACAGACTCTCCCGCGTTGGGTCCGCTGCGATCCAGGCGGACGACCGTGTATTCGTGAGTCCCGTTGTCGCGTGGGAGATTGCGGCAAAGGTGAGGGTCGGCAAGTGGCCTGAAGCTGAAGAATTGTCCCGCCGTCTCTTCGAGACCATCGCCCATTATGGGATGATCGCATTGCCGATCACCCTTCAGCATGCGCACCTCGCGGGCTCCATGCCCGGCGTGCATCGCGACCCGTTCGACCGAATGCTGGCAGCGCAGGCGATCGTTGAGGACATGCCTCTTGTCACTGCCGACCCAGCGTTCCGGCACTTCGACGTTGAGGTACTGTGGTGAGAAGATACTTGGGGCTCGGCGACCGCAGTGCCTACTGCCCCCGCTGTGCCTCGTTGGCAAAGCGCCGTGCCTCGTCGGCCGCCCGGAAAATCGCGGCGGCCTTGTTGATGCACTCCTGCTGCTCCGATTCCGGCACGGAATCCGCCACGATCCCGGCCCCGGCCTGCACGTAGACCGTGCCGTCCTTCACCATCGCGGTCCTGAGCACGATACAGGTGTCCATTGCGCCGTCGGCGGAGAAATAGCCCACGCAGCCGGCATAAGGGCCGCGCTTCTCCTTCTCCAGCTCGTCGATGATCTCCATCGCCCTGACCTTCGGCGCGCCGGAGACTGTGCCGGCCGGGAACCCCGCGGCAAGCGCGTCGAGCGGGTCGCAGTCGGCGCGCAGCCTGCCGACCACGTTCGACACGATGTGCATGACGTGGCTGTAGTGCTCCAGGAAGAACCGGTCGGTGACCTTGACGGAGCCGAGCTCCGATACGCGGCCGGCGTCGTTGCGGCCGAGGTCGAGCAGCATCAGGTGCTCGGCAAGCTCCTTGGGGTCGGCCAGGAGCTCCTCGCCGAGCCGCTTGTCGTCGGCCGGCGTGGCGCCGCGC
Organism: uncultured Propylenella sp.; assembly: GCA_964566475.1. Taxonomy (GTDB): domain Bacteria; phylum Pseudomonadota; class Alphaproteobacteria; order Rhizobiales; family Afifellaceae; genus DASWJZ01. Next base: position 2,327 of record CAZMJQ010000272.1, read on the forward strand.
GGCCTGGTGCCGGCGATGGGGCGGATCGTGACGTCGCCGCCGCGCACGCGCACGAGGATCTCGGGGCTGGAGCCGACGATGGCGAAGTCCTCGAAGTTCAGGAAGTAGAGGAACGGCGAGGGGTTCACGCGGCGAAGCGAGCGGTAGAGCGAGAAGGCGGGAAGCGGGAAGGGCGCCTCGAAGCGCTGCGACAGCACGACTTGGAAGATATCGCCGGCGGCGATGTACTCCTTGGCGCGCGCCACCATCCCTTTGTACTCGTCCGGCGAGGTGTTGGAGCGCACGTCGCCGGACAGTGCGATGTCGACCGGCGCCGGGGCGTGCTCCAAGGGCCGGTCGAGCGCATCGACGACCTCGATCAGCCGGTTCACGGCGCGGTCGTAGGCTGCCCGGGCGGCAATGCCCTCTTCCGGCCTGACCGGCGTCACTACGGTGAGCTCGTCGCGCACCGCGTCGAACACCGCCACGACCTGCGGGCGGATCAGGACGGCATCCGGCACGCGCACCGCCTCGGGATTGGGCGGCGGAAGCTCCTCCATCAGCCGTACCATGTCGTAGCCGAGATAGCCGAACACGCCGGCCGACATGGGCGGCAGATGCTCGGGCACCGAAATGCGGCTCTCGCCGATCAGCCTGCGGAGCGCGGCAAGCGCCGGCTCGGGGCAGGGCGCGAAGCGCGAGAGGCTCGGCGCACGCGCGATCTCCGCCGCGGCGCCTTCCGCGCGGAAGATGAGGTCGGGGTCGAAGCCGAGGATGGAGTAGCGCCCGCGCACCGCCCCGCCTTCGACAGACTCCAGCAGGAATGCGTTGCGCCGGTGGCCGGCGAGCTTGAGGAAGGCGGAAACCGGCGTCTCCAGGTCGGAGACGAGCCGCGTCCACACGAGCTGCGGCTCGCCGCGCCGGTAGGCCGGCTCGAACGCCTCGAAATCCGGCTCGACCTGCACTACTGGACGGGCATCTGGCCGCTCAGCTGGTTGGTCAGCTGCTGGTACACAGCGTTGTTGACGCTGATGGGCCGGCCGGCACGAAGCTGGGCGTTGAACGTCGTGAGAATGTCGCTCTGGAGCGCATTGGAGAGCTGTGTCCTGATCTGCTCCGCGTCCGGCGCCTCGGCAAAGAATGCCGGCGCGATGACCCTGTCGACCTTGAGGAGGATGCGCCCGAGGCCCTGCCCGTCGGCGTTCGCTACATGCCCTTCGGGCCCGGCGAATGCCTGACCGACGGCGTTCCCGCTCAGCCCCTGCGGCGTGTCCGTGCGCTTGACTCCTTCCGCGGTCTGCGCCGTGGCGCCGATCTCGGCGGCAATATCCGAAAGTGGACGGCCGCTCTGCAACGCCTCGAAAAGAGACGCCGCGCGCGCGGCGATCCGCTCCTCGGTCTGTGCCTGGGTCCAGGCCGCAGTCACTTCGTCGCGCACCTCGTCGAGCGTGCGGTCGCGCGCCGGCTCGATGTTCACGACCTCGTAGAAAACCCACACGTCGCCCGCGCGAATAGGGCTGTTCTCGATGCCGACGTCTGTGTCGAACACTTCGCGGACGAGCTCCCGCTCGCTGGGGAGGTCGGTGATCCTGGACCCATCCGGCATCGTCAGGTCGGCGGCCAGCCCCTCGACATGCCGGTAAGGGAGACCGAACTTACCGGCCGTCTCCTCCAGCGTCGAGCCGCCGGCCCGCTCGTCCTCCACCTGATCGTAGAGGTCGTTGACCTGCTCGCGTGCCTGACGCGTGGCGAGCTCGCGGCGAAGACGCGCCTCCACCTCCGAAAGCGGCGTGACCGATCCGGCCTCCACCTCCGTCACGCGGATGATCGAAGGTTGGAGCGCTCCTTCCGTGACGGCGGCCGGGGCCTCGGGCTCCGCCGCGAAAGCGGCTTCCGCGACTGCGGAGTCCAGGAACTCCGCATTGGTCTTCAGGCCGTGGTCGGTGACGGACGCGCCACGCGCTTCCGCGACCTCGGCGAAACTGGAGCCGGACTCGATCTCGGACAACGCCTCGTTGGCGTTCTCGGCGTCTTCGAAGACGATCTGCTCCACCCGGCGGCGTTCCGGCTGCTCGAAGTTGCTTCGGCGCCGATCGTATTCTGCCTGAAGCTCCTCCTGTGTGACCGCATCCGGATCGGCGATTTCCGTGGGATCGAGCGTCAGGAGGGCGATCTCGCGGTACTCCGGCGCGCGGAACCGGCCCGCGTTCTCCTCGAAAAAGGCCTGTAGCTCGGCCGGACCCGGTTCGCCGACGAGCTCGATCGCCGTTTCGTCGACGGTCACGTAGGAGATCGTGCGCTCCTCGTTGCGGAAGCGGTAGATCGCCTCGATCATGGGCTGCGGCACCTTGATGCCGGCACTCACGGAGCCGGAAAGCTGGCTGCGCACCAGCTCGCTCTTCACGTCGGCGACGTAGTCTTCGGTGTTCATCCGTGCGCCGCGCAGGAGATTCTCGAAGAGACGGCGGTCGAAGCTGCCGCTGGCATTATGGAACGCCGGGGTCTGCGCGATCTCCGCCGCCACGCGCTGGTCGGAAATGCCCAGGCCGTTGCGGCGCGCCTCGTCGTCGAGCGCTGCGGTCAGCAGCAGGCGCGCCAGAATCTGGTCAGGCTGCACCTGCTGCCCGGACTGCGCGGCCACGCGTTGCGCCTGGTCGTAGAGATTGGCGAACTCCTGCACGGTCACGTCTTCGTTGCCGACCGTTGCGACGGTTCCGGCACCATAGCCCTCGAAGCCGCCGATGCCCCAGACAGCGAAGCTGAGCACCAGGAGACCGATGAGCACCTTGGACGTCAGGCCCTTGGTGCCTTGACGCAGCTGGTTGAGCATGAATAAGCCTCTCGCCGGTAAGGAGAAGCCGGGTCGCCGCCCCGGCTCGCACCTACATAAGACCCCTGTTCCGCGCTGCCAAGCGCATCGCGGCGCCGCTTACCCTCCGGCGCCGAAAGAGGAGCGACCATGCGCTATCTGATCGCGGGAAACTGGAAGATGAACGGGGTTTCCTCCGGCCTGCAGGAGGCGCTCCTGGTCGCTCAGGGCGCCAAGGAGGCGGAATCCGTCGACGTGATGCTCTGTCCGCCGGCGACGCTGATCGAGCGGATGCGGCAGCTTACCCTCGGCTCGCCGCTGCTGCTCGGCGGGCAGGACTGTCACCCGGCCGAATCCGGGGCCCATACCGGCGACATCTCGGCGGAGATGATTCGTGATGCCGGCGCGACCGCGGTCATCGTGGGGCATTCCGAGCGCCGCACCGACCACGGAGAGAGCGACGATCTTGTCCGGGAGAAGGCGGAAGCCGCCCGCCGCGCGGGCCTCACCCCGATCGTCTGCATCGGCGAGACGGAGGCGGAGCGCGATTCCGGCGAGACGCTGGCCGTCCTGTCGCGGCAGCTGGCAGGCTCCGTTCCCGATGGCGCTCCGGGGGACCTGGTGGTCGCCTACGAGCCCGTCTGGGCGATCGGCACCGGCCGCACGCCGGGCGAGGGTGACATCAAGGAGGCGCATGCCCATATCCGGGCGGATTTGACGAAGCGGTTCGGCGGCGCAGGCGGCGATGTCCGCATCCTCTATGGCGGCTCCATGAAGCCGGCGAATGCCGCGGCGATTCTCGCGGTTCGGGACGTCAACGGCGGTTTGATCGGGGGCGCCAGCCTGAAGGCGGCGGACTTCCTCGCCATCGTGTCGGCGGCCGGCGCATAAGGGTTCAAAGCATCGGCGGGCTCGTGTAGAAGCCCAGCCAGGGAAAAAGGCACTATGGATATCGTCCTCATCGTGATCCACCTGATGGTGGTCCTGGCCATGATCGGCCTCGTCCTGTTGCAGCGCTCCGAGGGCGGGGCGCTCGGCATCGGCGGCGGTGGTGGTGGAGGCGCGTTCATGACGGGACGCAGCGCCGGCAACGTGCTGACCAAGTCCACGGCTTTCCTGGCTATGGCCTTTTTCGTGACCTCGATGGGGCTAGCGCTTCTCGCGAAGATGCAGGGCGCGCCGTCCGATATCTTCGACACTCTTCCTGTGGGTCAGAGCGTGCCCGTTCCTGCCGCCGAGACACCCGCGCCTCCGACGCCCGCCACCGGAACGGCGCCGCGTGGTGCGGAGGGCATGCTGGAGCAGCTCGGCGGCGCGGCGGGCCCGCAGACCCCGCCCGAGGACAGCGGCGCTGCCACGAGCGAGCCGGTCGGTAATGCACCGGCGGGCGAAGCGCCGGCGGGCAATGCACCGGCAAACAGCGCGCCGGCCACCGAAGAGCCGGCCGCGAACGCGCCAGCCACCAACAGTGCACCGGCGGCCGGCGGGAGCGCTGGGCCGCAGACGCCGCCGACCG
>CAZMJQ010000273.1:0-9627 GCA_964566475.1 uncultured Propylenella sp.
GCGAGGCGGAGACGTACCACGCCGCGCTTACGGGAGACGAGCTGCACGAGTATGTGCGCGAGGCGCTGCTCTCGAGCATGCGATATCACCTCGTGGCCGATGTGCCGGTCGGCATATTCCTGTCATCGGGTATCGACTCGAGTGCGCTGGCGGGGCTGATGCATGACCTCGCGCAGGACGACGTCCGCAGCGTCACCGTCGCCTTCGAGGAGCTCCGAGGAAAGCACGAAGACGAGACCCGTCTCGCCGAAGTCGTCTCGCGTCGCTACGCGACTGATCACGCCGCGCGCGTCGTCAGCGCCAGGGAGTTCCGCGAAGACCTGCCGAAGATCGTCGAGGCGATGGACCAGCCGACCATCGACGGGGTCAACACGTGGTTCGCCAGCAAGGCGATGCGCCAGCGCGGGCTCAAGGTGGCGATCTCCGGGCTCGGAGGCGACGAGCTGTTCGGCGGCTATCCGTCGTTCGCCGACATCCCGCGCTGGGTGCGGAGTTTCGGCTTGCTCGATCGGGCGCGTCCGGTCCGCGATGCGATCGGGCGCATGGCAACCGCCGCCTCTTCGGTCTCGAGCCGTGTCAGTCCGAAAGCCGCTGGACTGCCGTTCTACGGGGGAACCTATGCCGGCGCCTACCTGGTGCGTCGCGGGCTCTTCATGCCCTGGGAGCTGCCGCTCGTCATGGACGCGGACATGGCGAGGGAAGGCCTGGCGCGTCTCGATCCCGTCGGCGTGATCGCCACGGCCCTCGATCCTGAACCGAAAGCACCTTTTGCGAAAGTCGCGGCTTTGGAAGCGTCGCTCTATATGCGCAACCAGCTGCTGCGCGACACCGACTGGGCGAGCATGGCGCACTCCGTCGAGGTCCGCGTCCCACTGGTCGACGCGTTCCTGCTACGGCGGCTCGCCGGCGTTCTCGGCGCGCGCGCGCGGGGAAAGGGGCTGCTCGCCCGCTGTCCGGCGGCAGCCCTTCCCGAAGAGGTGGTGTCACGGCCGAAGACCGGGTTCACCACGCCGCTCGATTCCTGGCTGTGCACGGATGCGCAGTTTCAGCGCTGGAGAAGCGTTCCCCAGGTCGCGCGGCCGAACGCGCACTGGGCAAGGCGCTGGGCCTGCGAGATCGCGGGTGAGGGAGTGCGCGCGAACGGCGCCGGCGGCGTCCCGGCCATGGCGGCCGTTTGACCGGAGCGGCGCTCGTCGTCGGCGGCACGGGGTTTGTCGGCCGCTACCTGACGCGCCGGCTTGAGCCGCGCTATGCCGTCACAGCGACGGGGGGCGATCGCGACATCTGCGACCGCGACGCGATGATGGCGCTCGTGGGCGAGGTCGGGCCGGATATCGTCGTCAACCTCGCCGCGATCACCACGGTGGCGGAGAGCAGGGCCGACCCGCGCCGAACCTATGCGATCGGGTTCGGCGGTCTCCTCAATCTTCTCGAGGCGCTGGAAACGCACGGCTTCTCGGGCCGGTTCCTGCATGTCAGCTCGAGCGAAGTCTACGGCCACCCCCCGGCCTACCGAGATCCCGCTTGCCGAGACGGCCCCGTTTCGACCCATGAGTCCCTATTCGGTCGCCAAGGCTGCGGGCGAGATGCTGTGCCGCGAATGGAGCCATTCGGCCGGCTTCGAGATCGTGGTGGCGCGTCCGTTCACGCACATCGGCCCAGGGCAGAGCAGGCGGTTCTCCGTGGCGAGCTTCGCGTACCAGATCGCCGGTATCGTGTCCGGCGAGCGGCCGGCGGTCGTGCGCGCCGGAAATCTCGACAGCACGCGCGACCTGACGGACGTGCGCGACGTGGTCCGCGCCTACGACCTGCTGCTGCACGATGGAGAAGCAGGCGGCGTGTATAACGTCTGCACTGGACGCGAGGTCAGGATGCGCGACGTGCTCGAGAAGCTGATCGCGCTGTCGGAGATGCGTATCGAGGTCGTCGAGGACCAAGCGCTGTTTCGCGCCGTCGAGCAGCGGAGGCTCTGCGGCTCGCCGGCGGCGCTGGCCGAGCGCACCGGCTGGGCACCGGAGATTCCGCTTTGCACGACGCTCCGCGACATCCTCCGGCCGTTCGTCGTGAGAGGCTGTCACCAGTGACCGCCGGATCGTTCACGGGGAGCGGCGTGTCTCAGGCTCGAATGGCCACGCTGCCCAGACTGCGCGCATGGCTTCGCAGAGTCATGCCCGCGCAGATGAAGCGCATGCTGGCGGATGCCGTGTGCCGTGACGAGGTGGGAGATATCCTGCGCAGGCTCTCGCGTGGAACTGTGCGGACCGACGGTCTCGCGATCAGCGTGAGGAGCCGGCGCGTCAACGGCAGGAGCGTCGTCGGGATATGTCTCGGCATCTACGAGAGGGCAGAGCGGCAGTTCGTCAAGGAACATGTGCCGGATTCGCTCGATGTCATCGAGCTGGGCGCGAGCATCGGGGTCGTGTCGGGCGAGATCGTCAGGAAGCTGGACGACGTTCGTCGCTGTCGAGGCGGATATGGACTTGATCCCCCTCCTGCGCGAGAACATCCAGGCCAATCGCACAGCCTGCCGCGCGATCGTCGAGCCCTGCGCGATCGTGAGCCCGAAGCATGAGACATCGTCGGCCGCCTTCTGGCGCAATGATTCGACGAGCACAGGCGGCCAGCTCGCCAAGGGCAGGGAGGGCAGCAATGTCGTCCCGGTTCCGGCCGTTTCGCTGAGCGGCCTTTGCAGCAGGCACGGCATCGGAGCGTTCGCGCTCGTCACGGACATCGAAGGTACCGAGGCGGCGGTGATTTTCGACGACGCCACCGCTCTCGCCCGCTGTTCCGTCCTCATCGCCGAGTTGCACGACACGGTCCACGACGGGCGCAAGGTGAACGTGGCTGCGATGCAGGACCGGCTTCAGTCCATCGGCTTTGTTCTTGCGGACAGCTACGCCAACGTCTTCGCCTACATACGGCGCGGATCGAGCGAAGCCAGGCGGCCGAGCTGAGGCTCATCTTCGTCAACCGCTTTTTCCATCCGGACTGGTCCGCCACAAGCCAGATGCTCAGCGATCTGGCGTTTGAGCTGGCCCGGCAGGGCAGGGCGGTGAACGTGCTGACCGGAGACCGTAGCTACAACGATCCGGCAGTGCATTTCCCGGCGAAGGAGACCGTCCGAGGTGTACGCGTGCGCCGACTGCGTACCACATCCCGGGGTCGGGGCCATCTTTGCGGGAGGGCATTTGAATACGCGTCCTTCTATTCGGCAGCAGCGGCGCATCTTACTCGCGCGGCCAAGCGGGGCGACATAATCGTCGCCAAGAGCGATCCGCCGCTTCTGTCGGTGCTCTGCGCCGGCGCTTCCGCGCTGCGGGGCGCCCGGCTGGTGAACTGGGTGCAGGACCTCTATCCCGAGGTTGCCCTGGCGCTCGGCGTTGGCGGCCTCAACGGCCCGCCCGGAAAGCTCCTCAAGGCGCTGCGCGACCGCTCGCTCAGGAGCGCCGCCGCCAACGTCGTCATCGGGAGCGGCATGGCCGAACGTGTCGCCGCGCTCGGCCTCCCGCGTGACAAGATCGCGATCATTCCGAACTGGTGCGACGATGCCGCGATCCGCCCGATTCCGGCGGGCGGGAACAGTCTTCGCCGCGAATGGGGCTTCGATGACGCATTCGTCGTCGGCTATTCCGGCAACCTCGGACGCGCCCACGAGATCGAGACGATCCTTGGCGCCGCCCAGATGCTGCGCGGTCGGCGCGACATCCAGTTCCTGTTCATCGGAGGCGGCCACCTCCGCGACGCTTTGGAATGCGCCGTCACGTCGAGAGGATTGCAGGGCTTCGCCTTCAAGCCGTACCAGCCCCCGGAGCAGCTGGCGCACTCGCTCTCGGTCGCGGACGTTCACTGGGTCTCGCTCCGCCCGGAGCTGGAAGGCCTCATCCTGCCGAGCAAGGTCTACGGCATCGCGGCGGCTGGCCGCCCGATCGTGGTCGTTGCGTCGCCCGATGGCGAGCTGGCGCGGCTGATCGGGCGGCATGACGCCGGCATTGCCGTGCGCGCGGGGGACAGCGCCGGCTTCGCCGCGGCCATCGTGAGGCTCGCGGACGATCCTGCAGCGCGCCAGAGGATGGGCCGGAAGTCGCGCGCCATGGTCGAGGGTGCCTGCTCGCGGACGGCATCGCTGCGCCGCTGGACCGATCTCATCGAACGACTTGAGGCTCAGGTCCGGCCTTGAGCGATGGCGCTTGAGCAGGGCCCTTCGGGATGCGGGTCCTTCAATGCATTCCCTCGCTCTGCCTGGCCGAGGGCGGTCCGGCTCGGGCGATCGTCGTCCTGGAACAGGCGCTGACCGCCCGCGGCGTCGAGGTGGTGACGCTCACGACGGACGACGACGGTCCGGGGCGGCGGCTTCCTCCTGCGTGCCAAGGCGGCGCCACGGTTGGCGTCCGCCGCGTGTACTGCCGCAAGTGGAGCGATTTCTACAAGGTCGCGCCGGGCGCCGTGTCCTGGATACTTCGCAACGTGAACCGGTACGACGTCATCCACATCCACGGTCTCTTCTCGTTCGTCTCTATTGCGGTGGCACTTGTCGCCCGGCTCGCCGGGCGGCCGTACATCGTCCGCCCGCTCGGCTCGCTTTCCGCCTATGGCGTCGCTACCCGTCGGCCTCTGCTCAAGCGCTTCTCGCTCGCACTGCTTGAGGGACCGATTCTGAAGCACGCTGCGGCCGTTCACTGCACCAGCGAACAGGAGCTGAACGAAGCTCGCGCCCTCGGGCTTTCGTTCTCCGGAGTCGTCGTTCCGCTCGGCGTGGAGCCGGCAGCGCCGGGTTGCGCCGCATTGATCGATTTGGAACGTCACGATGCGGCCGGAAGAAAGACAGTGCTCTTCCTCTCCCGCATCGACCGCAAGAAGAATCTCGAATGCGTGCTGCATGCCGTGCGCCTGCTCGTGGACCGGGAGCTTGATCTCACCTGCCTTATCGCAGGGGATGGCGACCCGAGATACGTCGCCGAACTGAAGGCTCTCGGCTGCTCCCTCCATCTTCGCGACCGCGTGGTGTGGCTCGGCCACGTCGAAGGTGAGCGCAAGGCGGCGGCGCTGGCGGCGGCGGACGTCTTCGTGCTGGCATCCTATTCGGAGAATTTCGGCATAGCCGCCGTGGAGGCGCTGCTTGCGGGCCTGCCCTGCGTGCTCTCGAAAGGCGTGGCGATCGCCGATGATGTCGCCGCCGAAGGCGCGTGCATTGCTGTGGAGCCGGAGGCGCGCGAGGTCGCCGACGCCCTTGCCACGCTGCTGGAGAGCGAGAAGAGGCGCGCCGCCATGGCGCGCCGGGCGGCGCTCGTCGGGGCGACGCGGTACTCGGTGCACGCCATGGCGGAGCGGCTGATGGACCTCTACCGCAAGGTCTCTCACGCCAGCGCATGACCGCGCCGAGAGACGACACCACGGCACTGATCGTGACCCTCGACGAGGAGGCCAACCTTAAGCGGACGCTGTCGAAGCTCAAATGGGCGAAGCGTGTCCTCATCATCGACAGCGGCAGCACGGACAGGACCTTGGAGATTGCACGCTGCGCAGGCGCGACGGTTGCGCATAGGCCGTTCGACGACTTCGCGAGCCAATGCAATTTCGGCCTCTCGCTGATTGAGACCGAGTGGGTTCTTTCCATCGATGCCGACTACGAGCTTACCGACGATCTCGTTGCCGAGATTGCAAAGCTCGAGCCGGGGCGGGAGACGGGTGGCTTCAGCGCGCGCTTCGTCTACTGCATCTTCGGCCATCCGCTGAGAGGCAGCGTCTATCCCCCAAGGACCATTCTCTACCGCAGGCTGGCCGCGCACTACCGGAACGAGGGCCACGCGCACCGCGTGCTCATTTCCGGCCGGGTCGCGATGCTGAACGGCCGCATCCGCCACGACGACCGCAAGCCTCTCCCCAGGTGGCTCGCGTCGCAGCAGCGCTACGCAAAGATCGAGGCGGATCAACTTCTGTCGGTGGCCCGTCTTGACCTGGGACGGGCCGACCGCATTCGCCTGCTCGCCTGGCCGGCTCCGATCCTCGTCTTTTTCTACGCGCTGATCATCAAGCGCTGCCTTCTCGACGGCTGGCCGGGTTGGCTCTACGTCCTGCAGCGCACGCTTGCGGAAGTGATTCTCGCGATCGAACTGGTGGACCGACGCCTGCGCATGAAGGCGGCGTCGGGGGCGAGCCTTAGACGGTAGTGCCGATGGGCTACGAGTATACCAGCTCGGCTCCGACTTGGGCGAACAGGTATCTGTGGCCGATCTTGGAGAAGACCGTTCGACGCCCCGGAGCGATCCCCGTCTCATCCGCGGACAGCAGCCGTCCCCGCGCGTTCGACCTGGGCTGCGGCAACGGCGCGACGTCGGCTTTGCTTTACCGCATCGGCTTCGATGTGGTCGGAGTCGATCTCTCGGAGAGCGGGATTCGTCAAGCGCGTGAGACGACGCGCCAATGCCGGTTCGAAGTCGGAAGCGTATACGACGACCTCTCGGCGAAGTACGGCCGGTTCGATCTGGTCGTCAGTCTGGAAGTCATTGAGCACTGCTTCTACCCCGGCAAACTCGCCAGAACGGCATTCGAGCTGTTGTCGAGTGGCGGAATTGCCTTCATCTCCACGCCCTATCACGGCTATCTGAAGAATGTGGCGCTCGCGCTGAGCGGCAGGATGGATTCGCATTTCATGGCGCTTCGGGATGGAGGACATATCAAGTTCTTCTCCGAAGCCACCTTGAACCGGCTGCTGAAGGATGCGGGCTTCCGCGATGTGCGGTTCCTTCGCGCCGGGCGCGTGCCGCCGTTGGCGAAGTCGATGGTGGCGGTCGCCAAGCGGGAAGACGAGTGACCACCGGGGCGCCGGCCGCGCCGTTGAGGACATGTCGGTAGTCATCCTCGGCCTCAACGCATATCACGGCGACTCCGCCGCCTGCCTTGTGCGCGACGGCAAGCTCGTGGCTGCCGCCGAGGAGGAGCGCTTCCGCCGAGAGAAGCACTGGGCCGGCTTTCCTTCGCTGGCGATCGGCTGGTGCCTTGAGGAGGCCGGCATCGCCCTCTCCAACGTGGACCATGTGGCGGTCAACCAGGACGGTCGCGCGCATATCTGGCGGAAGCTCGCCTATGTGGCCACCAAACGCCCGGACCCGTCCTTCGTGCTGGAGCGGCTGAGGAACCGGCGGGCGCGGAAGAGCGTCCGCGAGCGGCTGTCGGAAATCATGCCCGGCTTGCCATTTCGCGGCCGCGTCCACGCCGTCGAGCACCACAAGGCGCATCTCTACTCGGCGTTCCACATGTCGCCGTTCGAGGAGGCTGCAGCGGTCTCCGTCGACGGATTCGGTGACTTCTGCTCGGCCGCCTGGGGCATGGGGCGCGGCAGCCGGCTCGCTCTCGACGGGCGCGTTTACTTCCCTCACTCGCTGGGTCTCTTCTACCAGGCGGTGACCCAATATCTCGGGTTCTGGAGCTACGGCGACGAATACAAGGTGATGGGCCTCGCGCCATACGGACAACCTCGTTACGTCGAGCCGCTACGGCGCATCGTGAGCCTCAGGCCCGACGGCGGCTTCGCGTTCGACCTCACGTATTTCCGGCATCACCGCGAGAAGATCGCATTCGAATGGGAGGAGGGCCCGCCGACGTTCGGCCCCGTCTTCTCCGATGCGCTGCCCGATCTGCTCGGACCGTCTCGCGAGAAGGACGAGCCGCTCTGCGGCCGGCACTGCGACATCGCGCGCTCTGCGCAGGCAATCTACGAGGAAGCGTTCTTCCACCTCCTCACGCGTCTTTACGAGAGCCACGGCTCCCGCGACGTCGCGATTGCCGGCGGCTGCGGGATGAACTCCGTGGCGAACGGCAAGGTCCGGCGGCGGACGCCGTTCCGGCGCGTCTACGTCCAGTCCGCGGCGGGCGACGCGGGCGGCGCCATCGGAGCCGCCTTCGCGGTCTGGCACGAGACGCTCGGCGAGACATCGCGCTTCCACATGGACCACGCCTATTGGGGGCCTGCCTATTCGGCCGACCGGATCGCCGCCGTCTTGAATCAGGACCGCGCGCGCCTGGATAATGCGGGTTGCGCCGTCGCCACGCTCGACGAGGACGCGCTCTGCCGGCGCACGGCTGAGGCCATTGCCGACGGAAAGGTGGTCGGCTGGTTTCAGGGCCGCATGGAGTGGGGGCCGCGAGCCCTCGGCAATCGCTCCATCCTGTGCGATCCGCGCCGCTCCGACATGAAGCAGATGCTGAACGAGAAGATAAAGCGCCGCGAATCGTTCCGGCCGTTCGCGCCGTCGGTCCTGCGCGAAGCGGTACCGGAATGGTTCGAGGAGGACGACGATGTGCCGTTCATGATGCAGGTTTTCCAGATCAGGGAGGAGAAGCGGCGGGAGATACCGGCCGTCACGCATGTCGACGGATCGGGTCGTCTGCAGACCGTCGACCGGGCGACGAACCCGCTCTACTGGCGGCTGATCGACGCGTTCCGTGGGCTGAGCGGCGTGCCCATGGTCCTCAACACGTCTTTCAACGAAAACGAGCCCGTGGTGTGCCGGCCGGAGGGGGCGCTGGAGTGCTTCCTCCGGACGAACATGGACGTGCTCGTTCTTGGGGACAGCTACGTCGAGCGGTAAACGGTATTGCAGGATGTCTTGGGTTATCTCCCGGTTCCATGAGACGCATCCTTGTCCTCGGCGGCGCCGGCTATATCGGAAGCCATTGCTGCAAGGCGCTGGCCACCGCCGGCTGCGAGCCCGTGGTCTACGACAATCTTTCGACCGGGCATCGGTCGTTCGTGCGATGGGGGCCGTTCGTCGAGGGCGACGTCCGCGACCGAGACCGCCTGTCAGACGTCATGCAGGAAATGGCGCCGGCGGCGGTCATGCATTTCGCCGCGCTGGCGCTGGTCGGTCCCGCGGAGCGGAACCCGGGTTCCTACTACGACGTCAACGTGGTCGGCACGCTGCGTCTTCTCGAGGCGATGCGCGACAGCGATGTGAAGCATCTCGTCTTCTCGTCCACATGCGCGGTCTACGGCGAGCCGGAGGACGCGCCCCTGACCGAGGCCATGCCCTGCCGGCCGGTCAACGCCTACGGGGCGTCGAAGCTCGCCTGCGAGCTGATGATGGAGAATTTCGGTTCGGCGCACGGCATCCGTTCCGCGCGGCTGCGCTACTTCAACGCCGCCGGCGCCGACCCGCACGGCGACATCGGCGAGCGGCACGATCCCGAGACGCATCTGATCCCGCTCGTGGTGGAGGCCGCGCTCGGCCGGCGGCCGAAAGTGGACGTCTTTGGCAGCGACTATCCGACGCCCGACGGAACCGCGGTGCGCGACTACGTGCACGTGGCCGACCTTGCCGCCGCGCACCTCGCGGCGCTCGAATACCTCCTGGACGGCGGCGAGACGCAGGCGCTGAACCTCGGCACGGGGCAGGGCGCATCGGTGGCCGAGGTCATCCGCACGGTCGAGTCGGTGACCGGCCGGACCGTCCCGCACGAGATCGCGCCACGGCGCGCCGGCGACCCCGCCCAGCTCGTCGCCGATCCCGCCAAGGCAGAGGCCGTCATCGGCTGGCGCGCCGCGCATACGCTGTCGGATGTCGTCAAGGACGCCTTCGCCTGGCACCGCCGCGAGAACGTGTGAGTACAATGCAGTCCACGCGGGTCGAT
>CAZMJQ010000274.1:0-11636 GCA_964566475.1 uncultured Propylenella sp.
TTTTCGACCCCAGTCCTCCCACTCTCCGCTTGGCTCCGGCGATGCAGGGCAACACCGGCGACAGGCTTAAGGCGGACAACGAGCCGCAGACCGGTCGTAGTGCCGGTCGGGCGGAGTGTCGGAGCCGACCGAGCCGGAGCAACTCGGAACGATGCTCCGCCGCGGACTGCCCGCCCTTCCCGTGAAGCTTCCGGTGCACCACGGACCCTTCGGTGAAGAGCGGTGAGAGGATTGTAGCGGAGGTTTCGGGAGCGGGGATAAGTGGAGACGGGCCGCAGCGCCAAACCTTCTCCCTTGCGGCTCAGCCGGAGGGCAAGGGGTATCGCGAAGCGACCGCGAAGCGCGCAGCCCTCTCCCCTTGTGGGAGAGGGTGGCCTTCGGCCTTGGCCGAAGGTCGGGAGAGGGGGCGCGGCAGCGGCACGGGCTGCGGAGACGACCCCTCCCCTAACCCCTCCCCACAAGGGGGAGGGGAAGCGCTTCGCGCACCCCATCCGACCCCGCGCGCAACTGTTCGTGAGCCCCGGCCGCCCGGGGTCAGCTGCGGTCGATCGCCACCGTGTCGATCAGGCCGACGAGCCACTCGCCGAGGCCCGACTTGACGATGAAGGGCGGCGACAGGGGATTGGTGAACCTCACGCCGGCCTCCCCGCCGCGCTGCCAGACGAGGTCGACCCACCAGGCGCGGCCGCTCCGCTCGCAGGTCAGTTCGAAGAGGCTCGGCAGCTTGACCTGCGCGTCCACCTCGATCCGCGCACCGCGGTCGCTCACGTCGACCACAGTGCAGCGGACGCGCTCGCCGCCGTTGAGGCCGGCGGTGGCGCGCTCGCGCACGTCGATGCGCGGGGCGGCGCGCCGCTCGTTCACGCTCATCCTCAGCCCCACGACGCCGAAGCGGTCGATCGTGTCGCGCCAGGACTCGAACTCCTCCTCCGACAGCATATAGCGGCGCCGTGCGTCGTCGAGCGACAGCACGCCGGCCTCGACGGCGACCACCACCGCGGCCTTGTAACGCGGCACCCAGTGCCGCGTACCCGGCGGGGGCAGGTCCTCCAGCGGGACGACTTCTCCGCCGCGCGCCTCGTGCGGGGCGGAATCGGGCAGGGTGGAACGCAATGCTTCGGCCATCGGCGCCTCTTCTGGTGACCACGGGCGCGAGTATGCCCCCTGCCTCTTAAGCCGCGGCTAAATCGACCGGCGGATTTTTAGCGTCGGCGGAAAGCATGGCGGAAAGCATATCTGTGGCGCCCATACGGCAGCCACCCGGCCCGGTTGCAGGACACAACCGGCTCGCTCCCACTCATCCTGAGGTGCGGCGCGGTGCGCCGCCTCGATGATGGGGAAAGGGGCGGGCCGTGCCCGCCGTAGCCGAAGGCCGAAGGCAGCGGGCCCCCGCGCAAGGCGGGCGAGACCGGCCCGGCCTATTTCCTCTTGGCTGCCGGCTTCTTCGCGGGCTTCCTCGCGGCTTTCTTCGCGGGCTTCTTCTCCGGCTCGCTCTCGGCGTCCTTCGCCTCCTGCGCCAGGCGGGCGGCCCTGAGCTTCTTCGTCTTCGCGCGCGTTGCCGCCAGCTCGCTGTCGATCAGCGACTGGGCGATTTCGGTTGTCCTTTGCGCCTTGTCGAACCGCGCTTCCGCCTGCTTGCGCGAGCCGCTACCGGGCCTTGCCATGATTCGTCTCCTGACGTCGTAGTGGCGGCAGTCTAGCCGATTCCCGGCAAGAAATTGAGTTCGGCGCGAGATGCGGCATAGAGCCCCTGCTTGGCGTGCCGGCCGAGCCCGCCGAGCGCAACGTCTGCGTCATGCGCCGGCCCCCCGGCTGGCGGCCCTGCCGCCGGGGCGCCGCGGCGCCGCCTCCGCGACAAGGCAGCCAGATTCCTCAGCCCTGTCTGTCGGCGCCGAGCGGGCGCTTGCCGGCGAAGAGCGCCCTGTGCGAAGCGATCAGCGCGGCGATGCGGTCGATGACGGTCCGCACCTCGGGCCGGTGGCGGTCCTCGTGGTGCATGACGATCCACTGGTCCTCGCGCAGCTCGGCGATCTCCTCCCCGGCGCGTTCCAGCAGCGGATCGCGGTCTCCGGCGAAGCACGGCAGCACGCTCCTGCCTGCGCCGGCGCGGATGAGGTCGTAGAGCGTGCGCGGCGTGTTGGCCCATGCGGCGACGGTAAGCCCCTCCTGCGCGTTGACCCAGCGCGCCGAGCGCGTGGTCGCCTCCTCCGGCGCGATCGCCACCCAGTCGTCGCGCCCGCCGGCCGCGCGGCCGCGGGCGCGGAAGGGCGCGAAGGCGACCTCCGTGGTGCGGCGGGCGGCGAAGCTCGGGCCTTCGGGCCGCTGGTTGCGAATGCCGATCTCCACCTCGCGGTGCGCGATGTCGAGGCGCGCCTCCGTGGTCTTGAAGACGATCAGGAAATCGTCCTCGGGCGACCAGAGGCGGGCGAAGTTCTCGGCGAAGAAGTTCGCGGTCCAGCTTCCCGCCGATATCCGCACGGACGGCCTGTGCGCGCCGTCGGAGAGCCATGAGGCGATCGGGCGCGCGCTCGCCTCCATCGCCAGAACCTTGCCGAGCAGCGCCCGGCCGTCGCCCGTCAGCGCGTAGCCCGTCTGCCTGCGCGCGAAGAGCGTGTGCCCGAGCGCCCGTTCGAGCCCGAGCATGCGGCGGCCGACGGTGGCCGGGCTGACTCCGATCGCCTTGGCCGCGCCGGAAAGCCCGCCGCTGCGGGCGACGTGGGCGAAGAACTGCAGGTCGCGCCAGTCTATGTTTTTCATGGATGAAAGATATCGGCCGGATTTGCCTGGTTCAACCTCCGTGGATGAACGCCTACCTCGGCGGCGCACCAACCGAGCAGGAGGCAATTCAGATGATAGACACGCTGGGACTTGCGGTCCTCCACCTCCAGGCAACGAGCCGGGAGCGCCCGGGCGACGACCAATGGTACTACGACTTGTTCGGACCGCCGGCGAGCGTGCGTCGGATGCGGCGGCAGGCGTATTGGAAGGCGGCGCGAAATGTCATGCGCGTGCTTGCAGGGCGCACCCCGTGGCGTGCCGAGCTTCAGCGCGCCAGCGGCGTGCCTTCGTAGATGGCGGCGAGCGTCGCTTCGAAGCCGAGAGCGGGGAGCTTCAGGACGCCATCAAGCGAGCGGAGGTCGCGCCGGGCCCAGTCCTCCTCGCGCGACCATAGCGTGACGTGAACCGAGTCCTGGTCGATGGTGAGGCAATAGAGATTGTCGGGATGGCTCCGGTAGAGCTCGAGCTTGCGGTCGATCATCTCGGCGGTATTGGACGGGGAGATGATCTCGGCCACCAGGAGGTAGCTCTCCACGTAGCGGCCCGACAGCTCTGCGGTCTCGGCGACCACGAGGTCAGGCTGCGGATTGAAATCGTCGACGTCCGGAATGCGCAGCCCCAGCTCGTAGAACGCCTCGAACTCGGGACGGCTCTCTCTTAGCGCGTGATCCAGCAGATAGAGGAGGTTCTTGCCGATCTTCTGGTGAACGGGCGTTGCGGGAACCATCATCATGGCAAGTCCGTCTACGAGCTGCCAGCGCTCCTCGTCTGGCCTGGTCACATAGAAGTCCAGGAACTGGTCGGCGGTCCACCGCCCGGTGGACCGCACATCGTCACGGTGCTTTGCGAGGGCGGTCATGGTCTCAGCCACCGAATTGGTACGTCGCAGCCTAGCACAGTGCCGGGTCAGGGCTCTACGTCGGCTCCTTCACGCGGTAGC
Organism: uncultured Propylenella sp.; assembly: GCA_964566475.1. Taxonomy (GTDB): domain Bacteria; phylum Pseudomonadota; class Alphaproteobacteria; order Rhizobiales; family Afifellaceae; genus DASWJZ01. The sequence continues at coordinate 3,719 of CAZMJQ010000274.1, forward strand.
GCCCGCTTTCGGGATCGCGCGTCAGCGTCTCGGCCGGGCGCTTGCGCGTCGCCTCGACCTCGCGGTCGACGCGCGCCATCTCGCGCTTCAGCACCTTCCAGGCGTAGTAGCCGCCGATGAGCGCGGCGCCGACGATGAGAAGCTGCGGCATGGCACGACCTCCGAGGCTGGCCTTGGTCTCAAACTAGAGTCGATAGCGCTCCCATAGCGCCCGCTCGTCCAGTTCCGACAGGAGCGTCTCGGCGAAGGCGGAGCCGGCCGCCCCGCCGATGCCGCCGATGCCGACCCCCTTGCGCTGGCCGAATATGCTGCGCTCGGTGGAGAAGAGCTTCAGCCGCACCTTCTCGCCGTAGCGCTCGCGCAGCACCGTCCGGATGTCCCCGGAGCGGTCGGCGAGGCCGAGCGAGACCGCGGTCTTTCCCGACCAGAACTGGCCGGAGAAGATCTCCGCATCGCGCTCTTTGGCGAGCACCTCGCCGCGGCGCGTGCGCACGATCTCGATGAAGTGGTCGTGCACCTCCTCCTGGATGGCCTTGAGGCGCGCCACGTCCTCCGACTTCTCGGGCTGAAACGGGTCGAGGATCACCTTGGCGTCGCCGGACGTATAGACGCGGCGCTCCACGCCGATCTTGCGCATGGCGTCCACGAAGCCGAAGCCGGCGCTGACGACGCCGATCGATCCGACGATGGAGGCCGGATCGACGACGATCTCGTCGCCGGCGCAGGCGATCATGTAGCCCCCCGACGCGCAGACGTCCTCCACGAAGACGATGACGGTCTTGTCCTTCTCCTCGGCAAGCGCGCGGATGCGCTTGTAGATGAGGTGCGACTGGACGGGGGAGCCGCCAGGCGAGTTGAGGATGAGCGCCACGCCCGGCGCGGGCTTGATGGCGAACGCCTTCTTGAGGAGGGGCGCGACGCCCGAAAGCGTCATCCCGGACTGGAAGCGCGAAACGCGTCCGACGGTGCCGCTGAGGCGCACCACGGGAACGACGGGGGCGCCATAGCCGGGAAAGAGCCGTTTCAAGCCTGCCTGCATCGGCTCCACAACGCTTTCGCGCCAGTTGGGTTCGTTTGCCATGATCGCGAACATGGCGAATGCCGCGGGATTTCGCCAGTCCCCGCGGATTCATCAAAGCGCGAGCGCCGCGTGGCCCCTGAGGACCGCGTCGGCGTCCTCCGTCCATCCTCCGCCCGGCCGGTGCAGCACGAGGCCGGGGAGGATGGAAAGCGGCGTGCGGCTCGCAAGCTCTGCCCGGACGATGATGCGGGTGGCCGCGGCGGCCTCGGAAGGGTGCGCAGGCAGGATGCGGATGCCGCCGAAGGGGCCGGGCAGGGCCTCGAGCACGGACTTGAGCGCCTCGGCGCGATGGACGATGCCGAGCCGGCCGCCGGGCCTGAGCAGCGTCGCGGCGGTCCGGCACCAGGCCGTGAGCAGGTCCGCTTCGCCCATATGCGCGCTCAGCCGGCCCGGGTCGGGCGATCCCCTGCCGCGGCGGGGCGAATCGAACGGCGGGTTCATCACGACCCAGTCCGCCGCGCCGGCATTCGCCAGCGCCGTACGGACGGCGCGCGTATCGGCCGCGTCCGCCTCAAGGAGGCGCACGCGTGAAGCGAACCCTGCGTTCTCGGGGAGCCGCAGCGCCTCGGCGGCGAGCGCGACGAGATCCGCGTCGCGCTCCAGCGCGATCGTGGTGAGGCGCGGCGCCCGCGCCGCGGCCGAGAAGGCGACCGTCCCGACGCCCGCCCCGATGTCGACGAGGAGGCCGGAGGCGTCTTCGGGCACGAGGGCCTGGAGCAGCGCGGCGTCGAGCCCGGCGCGGTGGCCCTTCTGCGGCTGGAGCAGCGTCACGCGCCCGCCGAGGAACGCGTCCTTCGTATGCGGCGGGAGCGCCGCCTCACCGCTCACGAGAGCTCGCGTTCCAGCCCCGCCTCGGTGAGAATGCGCCTCGCGTCGTCGTGCCGGCCGCGCTCGACCAGCACGCGGCGCGGCAGGATGCCGATGGTGCCCTCCATGACGCTCATGTTCTGGTCGGCGACCTGATAGGCGATTCCGGCCTCCTTCATCAGCGCTTCGGCGAAGGAGATGAGGACGGGGTCGTTGCTGCGCAGAAGCTCCAACATGGCGGAACCGTAGCCGGTTCCGGGCACACAGCGAAGTGCGGAGGGCAAAGAATCCGCCGCTTTGCGCCATTGTGTCACTTTGTTCGCGCCGTGCGCGGCCCTATGGTCGCCGGGACCGCGAGGAGAGCAGGCTTGGGCGTCGTCCTTTCATTCGACGAATACTCGGCGGAGCGGGCGTCGATCTCGCCGCTGGTGGAGGTGACCGCCGCGGGCATGCAGCGCGTCAACCGGCTGGTCGTGGAGCGCACGCGCTCCGACGTGACGCTCATCCCGGAAGTGGCGCGGTACCTGATCGATTCGGGCGGCAAGCGCTTGCGCCCGATGGTGACCATCGGGGCGGCGGCGGCTTGCGGCTATCGCGGCGACGGCGACGTGAAGCTCGCCGCGGCGGTGGAGTTCATGCACACCGCGACGCTCTTCCACGACGACGTGGTCGACGAGAGCCAGACGCGGCGCGGCAAGCCCACCGCACGGCTCGTCTGGGGCAACCAGGAAAGCGTGCTGGTCGGCGACTTCCTGCTCGGGCAGGCCTTCAAGCTGATGGTGGAGGTGGGGTCGCTGGAGGCGCTGGCCGTGCTCTCCTCGGCAGCATCGACGATCGCCGAGGGCGAGGTGATGCAGCTCGGCACCGCCAAGAACACCGAGACGACCGAGGACGAGTATCTCGAGGTCGTGCGCGCCAAGACCGCGGTGCTGTTCTCCGCCGCCGCGGAGGTGGGGGCGGTGGTCGCCGGTGCCGACCGCGCAGTGCGCGCCGCGTTCCGCTCGTACGGCGCCAATCTCGGCGTCGCCTTCCAGCTGATCGACGACGCGCTCGACTATGGCGGCCAGACGCCGACGCTGGGCAAGGACGTGGGCGACGATTTCCGCGAGGGCAAGGTGACGCTGCCCGTCGTTCTGGCCTACCGCCGCGGGACCGACGCGGACAGGGCGTTCTGGAGGCGTACGCTGGTGGAGGGCTGCATCGGCGAGAAGGACCTGGCGCACGCCATCTCGCTGCTGGAGCGGACCCGGGCGCTGAAGGACACCGTGGAGCGCGCCCGTCACTACGCGGCGATCGCGCATGACGCGCTGGCGCCGCTGCCGGAGGAGCCGGCCAAGTCGGCCTTGCTGCAAGGCCTCGCGTTCTGTATCGCGCGCGCACACTGACGTGAGGCCGCCGCCGGGAAGCATTGCCCCGGCCCCGGCCAAGCTGTATCCCCTTGGCGAGCAAGGATGAGGACCATGACGCGATTCCCGCCGTCCACTCTGCGCGCCGCTGCGCTGGCGGCGGTCGCGCTTCCGATTTTTTTCGCCGTCCCGGCTCTCGCGGTCGCTTCTTCCGAGACCGATTATACGGAGTTCACGAGCCTTTCGGGCGCCTATCTCGCGGCGCGGACGGCGGACGTGGAGAAGGACGTCGACAGTGCCGCGCGCTTCTACCGCAAGACGCTCGAGCGCGATCCGGAAAACCTGGCGCTCCTGGAGCGGGCGCTGGTGCTAAGCGCCGCCGCCGGCAACATGCCGGAGGCGCTCAAGTTCGCCGAGCGGCTGAGGGAAGTGGCGCCCGACAATCATCCCGCCAGGCTGGTCAGCGCGGTCGAGCAGGTGCGCAGCGGAGAAAACGCCGCGGCGATCGAAAGCCTGAGCGGCGAAGGCGCCGGCGTGCTGGCCGAACTGGTCAGCGGGCTGCTTCGGGCCTGGGCGACCTTCGGCGAGGGCGACACGGAGAAGGCGCTCGCCGACCTTGCCGCGCTCGGCGGCGAGAGCTGGTACGAGCCCTTCAAGCTTCTGCACGGCGGCTACATCGCGCTCGCCGCGGGACGGACCGACGAAGCGCTGGACGCCCTCGGGGCGGCGAGCGAGGCGGACGGCAATGCGGTACGCATCACGGAGGCCTATGCGCGGGCGCTCGTCGCCGCCGGCCGGCCCGACGAGGCGGAGGCGGCGCTGGAGGACTTCCTGTCGCGCTTCCCCGACAATGCCCTGGCCATCGCGGCGCTCAGATCCGTGCGGGAGGGCGGGGCTGACGCCGACGTGGTCGACACGCCGCGGGAAGGCGCGGCCGAAGCGCTGACCGGGGTCGGCGCGGCGGTCGGGCAGGAGGGCGGAACGGAGGTCGCGTACCTGTACCTGCGCCTCGCGCTCCATCTTGATCCGGACATCGCCGGGGGGCTCGCCGCGCTGTCGCTCGGCAACCTGCTCGATACGACCGGCCAGGGCGGGGCCGCCATCGAGGCGTTCGAATCGATCGCGCCGGGCGAGGCCTTCCGATCGCTCGGCCAGCTCCGCGCGGCGCTGGCGCTCGACAGGATGGAACGGACCGAGGAGGCGGAGGTGGCGTTCAAACGCGCCATCCGCGCCGCGCCGGACGATGTCCAGAGCTTTATCTCCTACGGCAACATGCTGCGCGGCCGCGAGCGCTACGCGGAAGCGGCGGACGTCTACACGCAGGCCATCGACCTTGTGCCCGAGCCGGGCCCCGCCGACTGGACGCTCTTCTATTTCCGCGGCATCTGCTTCGAGCGCAGCAAGGAATGGGACAAGGCGGAAGCCGATTTCCGAAAGGCGCTGGAGCTCAGCCCGGACCAGCCGCTGGTCCTCAACTATCTCGGCTATTCGTGGGTCGACATGGGGGTCAACCTCGAGGAAGCCATGGGCATGATCCGCAAGGCGGTCGAGCTCAGGCCCAACGACGGCTACATCGTCGATTCGCTCGGCTGGGCGCACTACCGGCTCGGCGAATACGAGGAGGCGGTGAAGGAGCTGGAGCGCGCCATCTCGCTCAGGCCGGACGACCCGGTGATCAACGACCATCTCGGCGACGCCTACTGGCGGACCGGCCGCCATCTCGAAGCGCAGTTCCAGTGGCGCCATGCCCGCGATTTCGGCGCCGAGGAAGAGGCGCTGGAGGTGATCATCGAGAAAATCGCCGAGGGCCGCCTCGTGGAGCCTGAGGCGGCGGGCGAAGAGGAGGAGCTGCAGAAGGACACGCAGCTCTACACGGTGCAGCCCGGCGATTCGCTCTGGACGATCTCCGCCGCGCTGCTCAAGTCCGGCGACGCCTACGGGAAGATCCTCGACGCCAACAGGGACAAGCTGTCGAGCCCGGACCAGATCTTTCCGGGCATGCAGCTCCTGATCCCCGGCGATATCTGACGCGAAGATGCCCGCTGCCGGCGCGGCGTTGATTGCGCCGGCGAAAGTCAATCTGGCGCTGCACGTCACCGGCCGCCGCGCCGACGGCTATCACCTCCTCGACAGCGTCGCCGTGTTCGCCGATTTCGGCGACCGGGTGGAGATCGCACCGTCGCGACGCCTCGAGGTGCGCGTCTCCGGGCGGTTCGCCGCGCACGCCCCGGGCGACCGGGACAATCTCGCCTGGCGCGCGGCGGAGGCGTTCTTCCGGCATACGGGGCGCCCCCCGGAGGTATCGATCGGCGTTGAGAAGAACATCCCGGCCGGCGCCGGGCTCGGGGGCGGCTCGGCCGACGCCGCCGCGGTGCTCCGGGCGCTCGATTCATTCACCGGCGCAGGCGTATCGCCGCGCGACCTCGGCGTGCTCGGGCTGGCGCTCGGCGCCGACGTGCCGATGTGCCTCTCCGGCTGTGCCCTGCGCGCCCGCGGCATCGGGGAGGACATTGCTCCGCTCGCAGGCTGGCCCGCCTTGCCGATGGTGCTCGTGTGGCCGGGCCGGGCCGTATCGACGCCCGCGGTCTTCTCCGCCCTCGCCTCGCGCGAGAATCCGCCGCTGCCGGAACTGCCCGGCGCTGAAACGCTCGCCGTGACCGACATTGCCGCGTGGCTCGGCGCCTGCCGCAATGACCTGGAGGCCCCGGCGCTTCAGATCGCGCCGGAGATCGGCGCGGCGCTGGGCGGGCTGCGCGCTACGGATGGATGTCTCGTCGCGCGCATGTCCGGGTCGGGCTCGGCATGCTTCGGCCTCTACGCGGAGCGGGCGGAGGCGGAAGCCGCCGCCGCACGACTTGCCGCGGCGCAGCCGGACTGGTGGGTCAGGGCGGCTACGGGGGGCTGACGCGACGTACCGCCGATGCCGGCAACGCGCCCGGTCTATTCATCCGCCTGGGCCAGGTAGCGACGGAGCGAGGCGCCGGCGTCCTCCAGGGAGGCCTGCGATCCCGCGTCGCCCCGCAGCTCTGGCGGCATCTGCCAGCCCGGCTCGATGCCCTGCATGTCCGGCAGCTGGTGCGCGATGCCCTTGTGGCAGTCGATGCAGGTGCGATCGCCCGACAGGAGGAAACGGGTGTGGATATCCGCCGCCCGCTCGTTCTGCTTCGTCAGGTCCATGGCGACGGACGAATGGCAGTTGCGGCATTCGAGCGAGTCGTTCGCCTTGAGGCGGGCCCATTCGCGCTTGGCCATCTCAAGCCGGTAGTCGAGGAACTTGCGGCGCGTCGAGATGGTGCCGAAGATGTGGCCCCAGACCTCCTTCGACGCCTGCATCTTGCGCGCGATCTTGTCGGTCCATTCGTGCGGCACATGGCAGTCGGGGCACGAAGCCCGCACGCCGGAGCGGTTGGTGAAGTGGACGGTCTGCGTCAGCTCCTCGTAGACGTTGATGCGCATCTCGTGGCAGCCGATGCAGAACTGCTCGGTATTGGTGAATTCGAGCGCCGTGTTGAAGGCGCCCCAGAAGACGACGCCGCCGAGGAAGCCGCCGAGCGTCAGGAAGCCGAGGCTGAGATATCCGCTCGGGCTGCGGGCGATCTGCCAGAACCGGACGATAAGGTCCTTCAGCCCGCGCACGGCCCGTGCACCTACTGCCCGTCCCCGGGCTCGACCGCGAGCATATCGATGAAGCGGTTCTCCACCAGCGGGGATGCATCGGTCTGTTGGACATGGCACTGCAGGCAGAAATACCGGCGCGGCGACACGTCCGCCAGCATCTGCCCGTGCCGGTCCATGAAGTGCGTCACGCTGATCATCGGCGCTCCGGAGCCTTCGACGTACTGCCGGCTATGGCAGTCGAGGCAGCGGTTCGTGGAGAGCGTCAGCTGATAGCCCTCGATCGAGTGGGGGATGACGGGCGGCTGCTCGGGATAGGCGCGCATGCGCCGCACGTCGTCGGTGATCGGCCGGGCGAGAGGCGGCGCCTCCACCTCCTCCATGAACGGCGTCGGGCCGATCAGGCGAGGCGAATCGGCCGCGACCGCGCCGACGACGGCGACGACCAGTCCGGCAAGGGCGGCCGCCGCAATGCGTAAAGAGCGGCGCCCGCTCATGCTGGCAGCACCCTCACCGCGCATTTCTTGAAGTCCGTCTGCTTGGAGATCGGGTCGGTGGCATCGAGCGTCGTCTGGTTGATGAGCTGGCTGGCGTCGAACCAGGGAACGAAGATCACGCCGCGCGGCATGCGGTTGCGCCCGCGCGTCTCCACGCGGCTGTGGATCGCGCCGCGCCTGGAGACGATGCTGATCTCCGAGCCGCGATTGAGGCCCCGCTCGCGAGCGTCTTCCGGATGCATGTAGCAGCGGGCGCTGGGGAACGACTTGTAGAGCTCGGGCACGCGCATCGTCATGGAGCCGGAGTGCCAGTGCTCGAGCACGCGGCCCGTCACGAGCCAGAGATCGTATTCCGCGTCGGGCGACTCCGCCGGCGGCTCGTAGGGCACGGCAAGGATCACCGCGCGGCCGTCGGGCTTGCCGTAGAAGTGCACGCCCTGGCCCTCGCGCACGTACGGGTCGTAGCCTTCGCGGAAGCGCCACTTGGTCTCCTCGCCGTTCACCACGGGCCAGCGCAGGCCGCGAACCTCGTGGTAGGTGTCGAACGGCGCCAGGTCGTGGCCGTGGCCGCG